>CAMNDN010000003.1:0-81725 GCA_946535445.1 uncultured Lachnospiraceae bacterium | reverse complement strand
AGACGTGAACGCAGTCGGCTTTGAGCCGGGGATGGAACTTGAGGACTTTACAGTGACCTGTCTCGACGGTACGGAGTTTCATCTTAATGAGAACCGGGGCAAAGTTGTTTTCATTAATCTATGGGCGACATACTGCACCCCATGTGTACGGGAGCTGCCTTATTTTAATGCTCTTTATCGACAGCATGAAGACGATATAGCTATGCTGGCTGTGCATTCCTCCATTGTTACAGACGATCCGGAAGAATTTCTGACGGATAAGGGCTGGGATATACACTTTGCCGTCGACACGGAAGATGACCTGCTGTGGGGCCTTGTCAACGGTTCATCGACTTTGCCGCAGACTATTGTTCTGGACCGGAATGGAACAGTAATTTATAATCAAAAGGGTTCCGTGACCCCGGAGGTACTGGAAGCACTATATGAACAGGCATCTCAAGGAAATGACTGATATGAGAGGTTTATCGGTCATCATGAATAAAAGGATAAAAGATATGGAGAGAATAAAAAAAGTGACGGCAGTATGTCTGGTGATGATGTTGGTTTTTTGTGTATCGGCAGGCTGCGGCAGTAAAAAAACATCTTATGAGGTCCTTGTAACAGACGAAGCCGGAGGACCTGTTACCGGCGTTACGATACAGTTCTGTTCGGATACCGAGTGCCTGTTGGGTACCACGGATGAGAAGGGACTTGCGGCATTTGAAAAGGAGGCGGGTGCCTACACTGTTCACGTGCTCAAAGTACCGGAAGGCTTTGCGGCAGATGACACAGAATATAAGGCGCCGGCAGAGCCCGGTCAGATGACAGTTACCCTGAAACGACAAGTCTCGTGAAAAGATAATGACTACAATAAATTAAAAGGAATGAAAAATCATGAAAAAACTGATAGGTATGCTTCTGGCAGTGGTGCTGACCGCAATCCTGAGCAGTCCTGTGTATGCTGATGCGGTCGCCGGCCTTGAACCCGGTCAGGCGATGCCGGATTTCACTGTGTCACTGACAGACGGATCGACCGCGACACTCTCTGAGGTCCTAGAGGAGAAGGAGCTGGTCGTACTCAATATTTTTGCCAGCTGGTGCGGTCCGTGTGAGATAGAATTCCCTGAGATGGAAAAAGTCCGGGAAACGAAAAAAGAGCAGATGGAGATCATCGCAGTTTCCGGAGACCCGGATGATACGATGGAAATGATCGACGAGTATAAGAAAAGCCACGAACTCTCATTCCCGATGGGACTGGCGGGTGATGCGCTTGGATTTATTGAACTGGAAGCATATCCGACCACTGTATTTGTTGATCGTAACGGCAATGTCGGCTTAGTTAAAATAGGAGCATTTGTCAGTCAGGAAGATTTTGAGGAGAAGGTCGACCTTTTTCTTTCTCCGGATTACGACGGAAAGCCTCTTGAAACCGAAAAAGCAGTTGACTACAGTTTGTATTTTTTACTATGGATCGTGCTGGGCGGCCTGCTTTCTTTGATCGGCAGATGGCGTATGTTCCGAAAAGCGGGAAAACCGGGCTGGAACAGTCTGATTCCGTTCCTTAACACCTACAGGGAATTTTCTCTTTGTTGGAACGGATGGTTTGGAATCATCGCTGATCTCTGCATTGTGGCCGGTGTTATCAATAATCTGGCCGGACTGCCTGCTGTGATTTATTATGTTTTAGTAGCTGTGTCACTTTTCTTCAGTATTCTGGAGGGCTTTAAGCTGGCAGGAGTTTTCGGGAAGGGTAAAGTGTTCGGCCTGCTTCTCATACTTCCTGTTTTCAGAGATATCTGCAGATTTATTCTTGGTGTGACGAAGGCTGAGTATCGACCGAATAAGTAAGCTGCGGTGGTGCTGTCGAACGAAGGCTTAACGCCGCTATATATGAAAACTTCTGAGCGGAGACTGACCATGGATTTAGCAAAATATGAGAAAAAACATGTCCGTGTCGCGGACATATACGGAGGTACTTTTACGGGCCTTGCGAGTTATGGCAATTACGAGTTTTTAATGCATGAATATGGCGGAGATGAAGATGGTATATTCATTGAAGATTTTCTCATTTACCACTCTCAGATCGATTCCATAGAAGAAATCGAAGTGCATGGAACAGCTGAATTATGTACGGACCGTATGGTCCTCAGAAGATACTGCCCTGAAGACGCGGATGTCCTGTATCAAAAATTCGGATCTGATCCTGCAATGAGCAGGTATTCCGGATGGAATCCCTACGAGACTTTGGATATGGCACAGGAAACCGTGCGCAGATTTATCGACAGCTATGATGACGAGCGCAGTTATTCGTGGGTGATGGATGTCGATGATGTTCTGATCGGAACGATCGGGGCCTATGACTTTCAGAATGACCGGATCGAGGTGGGGTTCAGTGTGGCGGCCGGCTGGCAGGGACGCGGCCTTGCGACGGAAGCATTAAAGAAAGTGCTGGAGTATCTGACAGAAAATGAAGGCATATCCTGTGTGACGGCCTGGTGTGCCTCGGAGAATATCGGATCGGAGCGGGTCCTCGAAAAAGCGGGGATGAAGTTGGTAAAAACAGTGAAGGACGGTCTGACTGTCGGAGACAAGGCATACGACAAAATGACTTTTGAGTACAGAACAGATCGGAAATCCTCTTGACCGACTTCTTGACGGATAGAGAAAGATGTCGGTGCGGAAAAGCAGCTATGTGGGAAACAATACTTTGAACAGGATGGACAGAGAAAAATTTCTAAGTGTATATACCGGACATTTCAATGACAGACAGCGCGCAGCCGTTGAAGCCGTTGATGGGAGGATCCTGCTCCTTGCAGTGCCGGGCAGCGGCAAGACCACGGTCCTGGTGACCCGTCTGGGATATATGCTGTATGTTGAAGGGATATTACCTGAAAACATCTTAACGCTCACGTACACGGTCGCTGCGACCCGTGACATGGCTCGCAGATTCGAGAGCATATTCGGAGCGGACTGTTCGGGCAGGCTTGAATTTCGAACAATTAACGGAATCTGTGCCCGCATCATTAACCAATATGGCAGGATGATCGGAAAGAGACCCTTTTCTCTGTTGTCAGATGAAAAGGATGCCGGAAAGATTTTGATCGATATTATGAAGAAGCATCTTTCAGAGCATCCGACTGAAAGTGAAGTGAAGAATATTGAAATGCTCATTGCCTACTGCAAGAACATGATGCTGACAGAAGAGGAGACTGAGAAGCTTGGAGAAGCAGAGGACGTTCCACTCGTGGAAATATTCAGGGACTATATGGATACGTTGAAGGCAAGGCATCTGATGGACTACGATGATCAGATGGTCTATGCCTACAGGATCCTGAAAAGGCAGCCTGATCTTCTGAGGTTCTACAGGGAAAAATACAGATACATCTGTGTCGACGAGGCTCAGGACACATCAAAGATCCAACATTACATCATTGATCTTCTTGCGGGACCACACGGAAATCTTTTTATGGTAGGCGATGAAGATCAGAGCATTTATGGTTTCAGAGCAGCATATCCGGAGGCGCTTTTGGACTTTGAGAGGAATCATTCTGATGCCCGGGTGCTGGTCATGGACATGAATTATCGTTCCGGCGCAAAGATCGTATCTGCTGCAGATGCTTTTATCAGGCGAAATGAAGACCGCCACGATAAACATATGGTGGCTGTCAGAGGAACCGGCTCGGATATTCACTATATTGAGCTGAAGAACAGGGCAGGTCAGTATGGTTATCTTATCAGAGTGGCAGAAGAGTGCAGAGAAAAAGGCAACACTGAAACCGCAGTCCTGTACAGGAATAATGAAAGCGTACTTCCGCTGATAGATCGATTGGAAAGAAAATCGATCCCATACAGGATCAAGGGCAGGGATCTTTCTTTTTTCACCAGCCGGGTAGTGTTAGATATAATAAATATCATGCTCTTTGCCTTGAATCCGAAAAACACAGAACTTTTCATGCAGATCTATTATAAATGCCAGACGTTTCTCAGAAAGGATCAGGCCGGGAAAATATGCCGTATGAGCAGGAAAAGAGATATTCCTGTTCTGGAGGCCGCAGAGTATGTCGGGGGCATAAGCGGATTGGTCCTGGGCAAATGCAGAGGCCTTGCGACAAATCTGCGCTATATTGCCAGGGAGTCTCCTTCTAAGGCAATTTTCCGTATAGAAAAGCCCTGTGGGTATGGTGAATATCTGGAACGAAACAAGATAGACGGGAACAAGATTTTTATATTAAGGCAATTAGCATACAATGAGACGACGGTAGAGAGTTTTTTACAGAGACTTTCATATCTGCAGAATATGCTGAGGGATGAACGGCCTGATGACAGTTGTTCGTTCGTCCTGTCTACGATTCATTCCGCGAAAGGCCTGGAGTACGACCGGGTATTCCTGATGGATGTGTGTGACGGGGTATTTCCGGCGCAGGTGCCGAAATCGAAAAAGAATCTTTCTCCGAACGAGAAAAAGCAACTGGAAGAAGAACGGCGTCTGTTTTATGTGGGAATTACCAGAGCCGTAAATGAGCTGCATCTCTTTAAATTTCCGGAATATGACTCAACTTTTTTAAGGGAATTGTCTCCTGTGCGGAACGTGAAGCGGCGGACAGGAAGCCGGTCTCTGACCGGGAACCGTCCGATTTCTGCAGAAAAAGAAAACGGAGATGGACAAGGTGACAGTCTTGAACTGATCATTGGGATGCAGGTCATATCGGAACAATTCGGTTCCGGCGTGATCACCGATGTGGAATACACGAAGGCAGAGCCGTTTGAAAATGCAGGCAGGTTCTGTGTGGAGTTCGACTCCGGCGAAGAGCGGGTATTTGCCTTCCCGCTTGCATTCAGGAGAGGCATGAGACTTAAGGAGCATTCCTGAAACCGGTGCAGAATGTCTGTATAATTGAATTTTTTCCGATTATGATGCATAATGAGACCAATTAAAAAGAAAACAGAGGAAAGCACTATGAAGAAGAAACTGATTGTTGTATTTACAGTTCTGGTCATGTTACTCGGGATCAGTGCATGTGGCAGCAGTGAAGAAGCGGCTGTAGATGAGCCGGATGTAACAACGGAGGACAGCACAGAAGAACCGCAGGTCGATGGCACGGCTTATGGATACGGAGGATCTGATCCGGTCGAGGCTGCCGTCTATAAATATATGGCTGAAGAAGTGAGCCGGAACTATTCGGAAGCGGAAATACACATTCCGACTGTGAACATTATACATATAGACTTCACTCCGGAAGATGAAATCCTCGTAAACGGAGATTTTTGGATCGAAAACTATACGATAGACGGGGATACTCTAAAGTGCGTCTCCGGTGGGCATCATCCGGGAGTTATCCACATGAACAAAAATTATGATGTGACCGCTTTCGATCAGGTGGAAGACGGAGAGGGATTTGAAGACAGCGCGAAAGAACTTTTTGGCGAAGAGTACGGTAATTTCATGAAAATCTACAGTGACAGTGATTCCCGCAATGAGCTCAGAAAGGTGACTGTATCAGATTATGTAAAACTGAATGGTCTCAAAGTGACTCAGTATCAGGATGAAGGCTGGGATCCTGTAGAACTATATCACTAAGAACCGGTACCGGAAGGAATTCGTTCGAAGTGAAGAATGATTTTCGATTGTTAAAAAGTACCGGGTATGGTCGGCGCAGGTCTGAAGAGACCTGCGTCTTTCCTGCAGTAAAGGAGTGCTGATCCCTATATGGACAGAAAAAGAAATCCGGCAGGTTCCGTAGATCTGCTGCACGGGTCCATCATGAAAAGCCTGCTGATTTTTATGATGCCCGTTTTTTTATCAAATATATTTCAGCAGTTCTACAACGTGGCAGATACCGCACTGGTAGGCAACTATCTGGGTGAAAATGCGCTTGCCTCGGTCGGAGCGGTATCTTCCGTTTTTGAGTTCCTTGTTTTCTTTTCTCAGAGCCTGAGCGTCGGATTATCCATTGTCGTAGGGAGAGAATTCGGTAAGGGAAACACAGAGAGGCTTAAGCAGGCGGTAGCGGGTTCCATAGTAGTCGGCAGTGCGGTCTGCTTTGGTCTGACAGTGCTGATGTCAATCGGTATGAGAGCTTTTTTGCGTATGATCAATACGCCGGAAGAGGTTTTTGAGAATTCCTGTGCCTATATCAGAGTGATCTGTTCGTTTATGATCATAATGTTCATTTATAATCTGTGTGCAGGGATTTTGAGAGCGATCGGAAATTCGGTTATGCCGTTGATATTTTTGATTTTCTCCTCCCTCACGAACATTGTACTGGACATCGTGATGATCAGAGTTCTGCATATGGGGGTCATCGGCACAGCAATTGCAACAGTGGCAGCGCAGGCTGTCTCTTCCATTCTGTGTATTCTGTATATCATCAGGAATGTACCTTTGATTATTCCCGAACGTAAACATTTCACATATGACGGTGTGCTGTATGGAGAACTGGCATCCCAGGGAATCGCGATGGCCGGTATGGGCTCGATTGTTAATATCGGATCGATCATTCTGCAGATAGGGATCAACAGCCTGGGACCGGTCGTGATTGCCGGTCATGTGGCAGCCAGAAAGATATTCTTTATCCTTCTGACACTCGGGGTCTCGATGTCGACGGCGGTCGCCAACTTTGTATCGCAGAACAGGGGGGCGAACAATCGGAAAAGAATTCTTGAGGCAGTCAGAGAGAGCCATATTTTCAGTATTGTGACGACGGTTGTCATGGTCATTTCCATGCAGGTCTTTGCAAGGTCTCTTGTTTCCCTGATTTCCGGATCAGACGATGAGATCATTCTGCGGAACGGGTCAGATTATCTTCGTTTTTGTACATTCTTTTTTGTACCGCTTCTGGAAATCCAGATCCTGAGAAATTCGCTGCAGAGTCTGGGAAGCAAGGTAATACCTATTATTTCCAGCGTTATTGAATTGACAGGAAAGATTTTCTTCACGATCGTCCTTATTCCCCGGTTCGGTTACAATGCAGTTATCGCCTGTGAGCCGTTGATCTGGGTCGTGATGGCTTTGCAACTGCTGTATGCTTTTTATCATGATCCTTATATAAGAGGAAAAGTGTGATGGAATGGATTTTTCTGATATAATTTAAAGGAATAAAGCTGCAGGATATGAATTAGAAGCTTGGAAAAGGAGGAAAATAATGGCAAAAGTGATTCTGTTGAACGGAAGTCCGCATTCCAACGGCTGCACAGCTGCAGCTCTTGCTGAAATGATAAAAGTTTTTCAGGAGGAAGGAATCGAGACGGAGCTTGTTCATGTAGGGAACAGGGATATCAGAGGATGCATTTCATGCGGTCGGTGCAGTAAGACAGGAAAATGTGTTTTCGATGATCTGGTGAACCAGGTCGCACCTGAATTTGAAAAAGCGGACGGACTGGTAGTGGGCAGTCCTGTCTATTACGGAAGTCCGAATGGGACGATCCTGTCTTTTATGGATCGTCTGTTCTACAGCACATCCTTCTCGAAGCATATGAAAGTCGGGGCGGCTGTAGTCAGCTGCAGGAGAGGCGGCAATACAGCCTCTTTCGATGTATTGAACAAATATTTCACAATCAGCAGTATGCCGGTCGTCTCCAGCACATACTGGAATCAGGTTCATGGATTCAAGGCTGATGACGTCAGGAAAGATCTGGAAGGTCTTCAGACCATGAGAAATCTCGCGAGGAATATGGCCTTCATGATCAGGGCAATTGCGGATGCGAAAGAGAAATATGGATGTCCGGAATTGGAAAAGGGATGTTTCACGAGTTTTCCGGATGGGAAATAAAAGGGAGAAAGAAAAGATGATAAAAATATACGGAATGCCAACATGTCCATATTGCGATTACATTTATGAACAGATCGCAGGACGGGAAGATGAGTTCGAATATATAAATATTGCAGAACATATCCGAAATATGAGCGCTTTTACCAGACTTCGGGATAATGATCCGGCATTTGATCACAGCAAAGAGATCGGGGATGTCGGAATTCCGGCGTTCGTTTTTGAAGATGGCAGGGTGTCCCTGGACCCGGCAGATGTGGGATTGATTGAGTATGGCTCCCCGGAAGCCTGTGCACTTAAAGCACGTGAAAACAGTATCAAAGTATTTTAATGACAATGTCCTTCCGGTATTTCCGGCATCTCACCTTTTCCGATCCATGCCCTGATCACTCTCCAGTGGATTCCGGCAAGGAGCCCGACGGATAATACAAAAAATGTCCAGAGAATCTGGAGGAAGACTTTACATAAGCGTTTTTTTGCTTTCTTTTTCAGTTTTTTCTTTTCAGCTTCAACTGCACGATCAACTACTTTGCCAGCTAACTTACCTTTCATGATGCCCCTCCTGTACAATGTCAGTGGTTTCGTACTTATATTTTAGATCATTGTTCCGGTTGACACAATATGGTTTTTGGAACAGAGATTATTTTTGGTGCGTGTAAAAGGTCGCGCGTATCTCATGACGGGTCACGAGTATTGCGCGATGAAGAATAAATCAGGCTATGCTCGTCCGGTTGTAAATGTCCTGCAGAAAGTTTATAATAAACTGCGTCTGCCGCAACCGGCAGATCAGAAAGAGTAACTATTTATTTTCAGACTGATACGGTAGCTTTGATTTTTGAAAGGCAATATATGATAGGACTCGGAACGATTATTAACAGCGCGGCCATCGTGATCGGCGGATTGATAGGGAATGTTACAAATAGGATTTTTCGAAAAGAGCAGCAGGATGCGCTGACGACCGCATGCGGGATCAGTGTACTGTTCATTGCGATCGCCGGAGCAATGCAGGGGATGCTCAATATAGACGGTGAATCGCTGGTAAGCGGTAAATCAATGCTTGTTGTGCTTTGTCTCGCTCTCGGAACAGTTGCAGGAGAACTGATCGGTATAGAGAAAGGGTTCGAAACATTCGGTGAATGGCTGAAGATGAAAAGCGGAAACGGGGAGGACCAGCAGTTCGTCAATGCTTTTGTCACTGCTTCCTTTACTGTGTGCATAGGTGCAATGGCTATCGTCGGAGCCATTCAGGATGGGATCATGGGAGATTATTCCACGCTTGCGGTGAAATCGGTGCTGGATTTTATCATCGTTGCCGTGATGACATCATCTCTCGGAAAGGGGTGCGCATTTTCTGCAATTCCTGTTTTTCTGTTTGAGGGGAGCATTACCTTACTTGCCCGATTCATTTCTCCGGTCATGACAGAACTGGCTACAGCCTACCTGTCGCTGATCGGATCGATTTTGATTTTCTGTGTAGGTCTGAATCTTGTATGGGGGAAGAAGGTAAGGGTGGCAAATATGCTTCCTGCTGTCGTTTTTGCTGTCGCTGCAGCATATGTGCCATGGAATTTCTGAGCTGGATCAACCGGGCAGCGCGATTCCGGATTCCCATAGGAATCCTCAGGGGCGTATTTCCGGTAGAGAGGTAAAATCATATGAGCAAAGATCTGTCGATATCTGGAATGTCGGGAATGGCCCGTGACAAGGTGATAATCAGGACCAGTCTTATAGGAGTTCTGTCAAATGTAATGCTCGCTGCCTTTAAAGTCGTCATCGGGATCCTGTCTCATTCCATTGCTGTCATACTTGATGCAGTTAACAATCTTTCCGACGCGCTTTCTTCAGTCGTAACGATTGCGGGGATAAGGCTTGCCAGTAAACAGCCGGACAGAAAGCATCCGCTCGGACACGGACGAATTGAATATCTAAGCACAATGGTCGTATCCGGCATAGTACTCTATGCCGGAATTGCTTCGGCGATAGAATCTGTTAAAAAAATCATTCACCCTGAACTTCCTGATTATACAGTCGTTTCTCTGGTGATCATTGCAGTTGCTGTATTTGTCAAGATCCTGCTGGGTCGATATGTTAAAGCACAGGGAGAAAAAGTAAAATCGGGATCACTGATCGCGTCCGGTCAGGATGCCATGTTCGATGCGATTATTTCCGCTTCGGTTCTGGCTTCCGCAATTATCTTTATGGTAAGCGGAATTTCCCTGGAAGCGTATGTTGGTGTGGCCATATCCCTGTTCATCATAAAATCGGGTATAGAGATGATGTTCGAGGCCCTGAATGAGATCCTTGGTGTACGGGCAGATAAGGAGACCACCGATCGGATCAAGGAGCTTCTGACAGAAGAATCGGAGGTCCGGGGAGCGTATGACTTGATCATGTATAACTATGGTCCGGATAAGAACTATGCTTCTGTTCATATAGAACTGCCGGACAATATGTCAGCCAGAGAGGTGGATCACCTGTCCAGAAGGCTGGAGCGGAAAATATATAAAGAAACGGGAGTCATTCTGGCGAGTCTGGGGATTTATTCCTACAATACGGAGAGCAGTGAGTATGCTAAAATTCAGAATGATGTTCAGGAAAAGGTACTTGCGCACGACTGGGCTGTTCAGTTCCATGGGTTCTATCTGGATATCGAATCTAAGGAAATGAATTTTGACGTAGTTATGAGTTTCGATATCCAACAGGAGGAGGGGGTGAAAATCCTTTATCAGGAGATGCGCGAGGCGTATCCGGAATACAGGATCCGTATCGATCCGGATGTTGATGTTTCTGTTACAGATTGAACAGACCCGCGAAGCGGGGATCGGTTCACGAGCAAGCAGCGAGGCGGATTGCGAGTGTCCGCTTTACTGTGAAATGAAGAAAATGGGCTGCCGTACCGAGGCTTGTCACCATATATATAGCAGACGTATATACAAAAGCCTGCTGTGTATAGTGGTGACATTGCCCGGTACGACAGCCCTGTCGCTATCATAAACCAAGAAACCTCGGCAATCCTGCCGCGTTGCGAATGGTGTGAGAAGCGCTTACCTCATTTCAGTTCAGGGACTCTGCCGGTGTACGATCCTCCGCCAGCTCTTCCTCCCAGTGGAAACTGCCTGTTTTGGTGACGTCATCTCCGTATATGGTCCGGAAATCATCTTTCATGGAGATTACATGGAAACCGTCAGCCTCCCACTCCTTTCCAAGCTCTCTCGTTTTTTCTGTGTTGCCGTAGTCGAGTTCTTCATTATCCGCAATCAGCATGAACGCATCACTGCGATAAGGATTATTGGTGATCGTGTACATATGCATGCTCACGTCTCCGCTGCTGTTCCCGAAGGAGAGCACCGGCTGATGACCGATATCCCTTATTATCTGAAGTACTTTGTTCATCTTGAGATTTTTGATGAGCAGTTTATCCGTTCTGATCACATCATCTGAAGAAGTGTATACATAGTCGAGACCGTCTTCGCCGTTCTGACCGGTCGCTGCGTACTCGACATCCATGCCGATAATATTCTCATAGGGGATATCCACGACGCCCTCGAGAAGCACCCGGCAGATAAAACGGTCACTTCCGCTTACCACGAAGACTTTGAAATCATTGTCCTGAAGATATTCTATTACTTCGAGCATCGGCAGATAGAAGGCTTCACCATATGTCATACCTTCGAAACCGTCTACATCACGGATCAGGATTTCATTCACAAAAGCAGAAAACTCGTTGATTGTCATGCCGGAGTATGCACGAGCTGCCTGAATGGCATGACGCATCGGCATGTCAGAGGCAAAGGACTTGTCGAGTGCGGCTGCTCTGAGTTCACGTCCAAGTGCAAGCATCTCTTCGTCCGGTGTAATGGAGGGATCCTTGAGGATGCGCCATGCGAGCATGTAGTATTCCAGATAGGTAGGAAAGAGTTCGCCGTAGAGCGTACCGTCCATGTCGAAGACTGCATATCTGTCCTCGACCGGAATAAAGTTTGCTGAGCTTTCGTCTGTGACATCTTCGACATAGTCGATCAGTTCATTCAGTGCAGGCGCTTCGGGGTTCCATTCCGCAAAGACATCTTCTTCAGTGAGTGTGTCCACAGACTTTGATTCGTCCGATGGTGCTGTTTCTTTAGATGCATCATCTGCTTTTGACAGATTGGAGATACCGCTGCTTTCTGCAGAGGCGGAGGCATCTTTTGCCGTTTCTGCAGAGGTGGTGGCTTCTTTTGCTGTCTCAGCAGCGGAAGCAGTCGGAGCAGCAGACCCCGCCTTATTGGCACAGCCGGCCATGCTGAGAAGAAGTGTAATAATTAGAAAGTTACATATTATTTTTTTCATGGTGTGTCCTCCTTAAGTCATTTTTTAACCATGTTCTGTCTTAGTGAGTAAATTGCTCGGATAGCATCCTCATATCTTTCCTCAGGAACACCAATCAGGAGATTGAGCTTGCCGGCTCCCTGATTGATGGTACTGATTTCAATACCTTCTTCTGTCAGTTTTTCCAGGACCTGGACATTTGCATCGCTGGCCTCGGTCGCTTTTTCACCTGTCACCGCAATCAGGGAAAGCCTGTCTCGAAGACCTATAAAATCAGGATTGAGCGTATTTTGGATCTCATTGAAAAGATCTTCCTGGCAGCTTTTCAGCAGATCACTTCGAATGACCAGTGTGATGGAATCAATTCCGGTAAGGCAATATTCGAAAGGAAGGGAACGTTTCTTCAAAATGTCCAGCATCAGGGCGCTGAATCCGGATCCGTCGGAGACCATGACCTTCTCGATCTGCACGACGGACATTCCTTTTCTACCGGACACACCGGTCACCGGATTTTTCATGACCCCTGAGGGAAGATGACGCATGATCATAGTCCCCGGTTCCTCCGGCTTGTTGGTATTACGGATATTTATGGGGATCTCCATCTCAGAGGCTGATAATACCGCATCCGAATGAAGAACAGAAGCGCCCATGTAGGAGAGTGTACGCAGTTCACGATAGCTCATATGAGACACTGTTTCAGGATGATCAACGATTCGGGGATCAGCCGCATAAAGACCTGAAACATCCGTCCAGTTCTCATAAAGCGCAGCACTTAATGCACAGGCAATCAGGCTGCCGGTAATATCTGAGCCGCCTCTTTCAAAGGTATGGATCTTTCCGGTCATATCAGCACCGTAAAAACCGGCGATTACAGCATGCTCCAGAGGCAGAAGAGAGGCGCGTATCGTACGGATCGTCATGGGCATATTGAGCTGCCCGTTCTCATCAAAACATATGCACCACGCAGGATCTACAAATGTAAAGCCGAGATATCTGGCAAGAATAGCTGCTGTCAGATATTCACCTCTGCTGGCTGTATAATCCCGGTCCGGGACTGTAAGGAGAGATTTTTTCAGGCGCTCGATCTCTTTATCCAGAGAATACTCGATATGCAGATCGGTAAGGATTTCACGAAAGCGGGAGCGGACCTGTTCCAGCTCGGATGAATACAGTTCTCCCGATACAGCCTTCTTATAACAGTCAAGGAGAAGATCCGTTATCTTTTGATCTTCAGGAAAGCGTTTTCCGGGTGCGGAAACTACAATATATTTTCTTTCGGGGTTTTCCCGTACAATCTCTTTTATTTTGCGGAACTGTCCTGAGTCCGCAATAGATGTACCGCCAAATTTGGCAACAACGATATGTCTGCTCATAATGTCCTCCGATGACCTTTCTCCTATTATATCAAAAGACTTGTAATGGTGATAGTACCTCATTTTTTTAGTATTTTTTTTGAAGAACGGATCGACCTTCTTTCGGAAGAAAATCAGATCACATCGAAATTTACATCTTAAACAATTTATGTTACTATGAATTGATTTGTATAAAAGAGTGAGGATACTGTATGCTGTTCAATTCAATTGAATTTCTGATTTTCTTTCCAATTGTCCTTATCATATATTATATTATTCCGGATAGAATCAAATACCTGTGGCTGCTGGCCGCCAGTTATTATTTTTATATGTGCTGGAACGCGAAGTATGCATTGCTGCTGCTTACATCGACTGCGATTACCTATATCAGCGGGCTTTTGATCGAAAAGATCAAACAGTCAGACTATATCAGTCGTAAGAAAGAAAGCATGAAAAAGTGGGTGGTTGCCGGGAGCTTTATTTTAAATCTTGGAATTCTGTTCTATTTCAAGTATATCAATTTTGCGGTGAATACCCTTTCAAGTATACTTGCAAAGTTCAGTATAGAACTGAATATTCCCGAATTTGATATAATACTTCCGGTCGGTATTTCTTTTTTCACATTCCAGGCGCTCAGTTATACGATGGATGTTTACAGGGATGAAATATATGCTGAGAAGAATTTCTTCCGGTATGCACTGTTTGTATCTTTCTTTCCGCAGCTTGTCGCCGGCCCGATCGAGCGGTCCAAGAATCTCCTGAAACAACTTGCTGTTCCCAAAAAGTTCAACTTTGAAGAGGCAAGGGACGGATTCATGATCATGCTTTGGGGGTATTTTCTGAAACTGGTACTGGCTGACAGAATTGCTGTCTTTGTGGACACGGTATATGGTGATTATAAATCATATACCGGCTGTTATCTGATCGTAGCCACGATGCTTTTCGCGGTTCAGATATACTGTGACTTTGCCGGCTATTCAACGATTGCGGTCGGAGCGGCAAAATTCCTGGGTATACAGCTCATGGAAAATTTCGATGCACCTTATATCTCTGTGTCTGTTGCGGAATTCTGGAGAAGGTGGCATATATCTCTGACCTCATGGTTCAAGGATTATTTATATATCCCTTTGGGAGGCAGCAGAAAAGGGAAGGCCAGAAAGTACCTGAATAAACTGATCGTTTTTCTGGTGAGCGGTCTGTGGCATGGAGCATCTTTTTCTTTTGTTGTCTGGGGCGGTCTGAACGGTCTGTATCAGATCATCGGTGAAGTGCTGATGCCCCTTCGGAACCGGGCAGTTTCTATTCTTCATCTGAATAGAGATTCGTTCGGACATAAGTTTGCGAGTATTGTCGGGACGTTCATACTTGTCGATTTTTCATGGATTTTTTTCCGTGCAGACCGGTTGAAGGAAGCTCTCGCAATCATAAAATCCATGTACACGGTAAGGAATCCGTGGATCCTGTTCGACGGATCTCTTTATACATGTGGACTGGATGAGAAGAATTTCAGATTTATGCTCGTTGCCATCGCTATCCTGATCGGGGTCGATATATGTAAACGGCACGGCATTGTGATACGAAAGGTGATCCTGGGGCAGGATTATTGGTTCCGATGGGTTTTTATCGCATTATCGATTGCTTTTCTTCTTACATTCGGAATCTGGGGTCCGAATTATAACGGAGCGAACTTTATTTATTTTCAGTTTTAGAAAGAAGGACAGATGATGCTCAGGAAGATAAAAATCATTTTAAGCTGCTTTGTTACTTTATGCCTGACTGTCTGCATTCTGGGACGTCTTACGGATCTGATGGAAAGAAAGGACAGCAGATCCAAGTATGCAGATTTTTTTGAACAGAAGGATAACTTTAACGTACTGTTCATGGGAACCAGTCATGTAATAAATGCAGTGCAGCCGATGGAATTATGGGACGATTACGGCATAGTGTCCTATAATCTGGGGGGACATGGGAATCGCATCGCAACAACTTACTGGACGATGGAAAATGCACTCGACTATACAACTCCGGATCTGGTTGTCATTGATTGTTATTCTGTTGCCTACAGTATGAAGAGCTATGATATATTCTCCTTTATTCACCTGTCTCTGGATGCATTTCCGCTTTCTCCGACAAAGGTAAAGGCGATATGGGATCTTCTGGATGACCCGGTCCTCGAAGAAAATATTGCCAGCGGAAAGGCGAGAAAAAGTGATGAACCGAGGACCAAAATCGGGCTGCTGTGGGATTATTCTGTATATCATTCCAGATGGATGGAACTGACGGAGAATGATTTCGAGCCGGAGGAAAACCTTGAGAAGGGGGCGGAGTCCAGAATAAATGTTGTGAGAAGTACAATGGAAAAAATTGATTCCTCCAACAAAATGAAAGGCGGGACTCTCTCTGAGGATTACCTGAGAAGAATGATTGAAGATTGCCAGAGCAGAGGTATCAACGTGCTTCTGACATACCTTCCGTTTCCGGCACCGGAATCAAAACAGCGGGAGGCAAACTTTATTTCTGACCTCGCTGAAGAGTATGGGGTGAATTATATAAATTTCCTGGATCTGGATGTGATCGACTTAGATACCGATTGTTATGATGATACCTCACATCTGAACCCCAGCGGCGCCAGAAAGGTCACCGCTTATCTGGGCGATTATATCACCAGAAATTATCCGGTCATGGACCAGAGACATAATCTGACATATTCTTCCTGGTATGACGATTACAGGGAATATGTTGAATTAAAGAACGAGAATTTAAAATCACAGGAAAAACTGAAGAGTTATCTGATGCTCCTGTCCGGGGAAAAGGCAGACATTGTTATAGATGTGCGAAATAAGGATCTCTATAAGAATGAATGGATGATGGACCTCCTTGTAAATATTGGGGCCGCCCGGGAGGAGATTACAGAGAATACAGATTTCATAATTAAAATGAATGGTCACGATAAAGCAGTCGTGATTGACGGAGTTCGAAATGATGACCCGGGAGTCACCAATGCAATCGAAACGGAAATCGGAACAGTTCAGTTGAATCAGGATTGGACGGGTACTGAACATGAAGGCGAAGAAGGTTATTACAGTGTCTCGGTAAACGGGAAAGAATATCTGACAGGAAACAGTAAGGATCAGTTCGGTCTGAATATCTCTGTCAGCAGGGATGATATGAGAGTTGACACTGCGCGGTTCGCCTATGTTGTGGATCCGAACTCGCTGGAAGTAATAGTATCTGAGACAGTACATGAGTAAGTACACATAGGAAAGAGTATCTGGAATAAAGTGAATTGTTTCAGCGATAAGAGAGAAGCTGTGGATTAACGGTCGGAGGCGGTTTCCGGAGGTGACCGGAAAAGAATAGGTGTCCGGAACTGAGAGAAGCCGGGACAGTGGAACTCTTTATAGGAAGAAAATGCGTGAGCAGGGAGCACGGAGAAAAAAGTACAAAACGAAAAGGAGAGATAGAAATGGGCAGATATCTGGATAGAGCGAAAGAACTGCGAGCAATTACAGACCCTCATTATAATTGTACACAGTCGGTCCTCATGCCATTTGCTGAGCGGTTCGGTATGGATAAGGAGACTGCTGCCCGCCTGGGTGTAAATTTCGGAGGCGGAATGAAGACGGGGTCTGTGTGCGGAGTTATTACAGGCGCTCTTATGGTCCTTGGACTTGCGGGATATGATAAACCCTCGGATGCTGCAGGCTTTATTCGCAGATTCCGCGAAAACCATGATGGATTGACGATGTGTGCGGACCTCCTGCGGGTAAACAAAGAAAACGGAGGAATAAAAAAAGCACATTGCGACGCTCTGGTCTTTGAGGCTGTTGAGATCCTTGAAAATATCCTGGCCGTCGAGTAATCTGATTCCCTGCGCCGATCGGCATCAATGTAAAAATCCGATAAATTCATCGAAAAGATTGAACAGCATATTCCCGGAGCAGACCGGTATTTCCGCTGTGCTTCCGGGGAGCTGTTCCCAGGCGTAAAATTCTGCTGCTCGTGTGAGTACGAGAGCAGGGATCACTTCATAATTTTTCCCGAATATTACATCCAGATAGTTCGTATACTTAACAGCCTGAAGCTCCTCTTCGGGATCGATCACGTCCTTCATTTTGAATTCAAGGGAAAACACTTTGTTTTCCGTGATGACCAGTACATCCGCATAAATCCTGATATACCGGGCTCTTTTGATGCGGACTTCAAAACAGATTTCCCAGTCTCTCCATACAATGTCTTCAGGTACGTCCATATTCTCAAGGTCTGTAAACAAATCCCGCATGGTTTTTCCTGTGTCCCGAAACGAGTGGATCAGACCGCGTTTATCATTCAGATTTCTGCCGATACTGCGGCAGCCTTTTTTTAATTCGTTCAGCCAGTCTTCTTCAGAAAGTGTCAGAAATTCAGCGACCGTGCTGTAATAACCGCAGAAATCACCTAATCCCGTGTGCGGACGTGTCTGCCGGATCAGGCCATGCCAGTAATAATTACTGTCCCGATAGCACAGTTCACGGATAAAGGGGGCTGCATAGAGAAGGCGGTTGATCTCGGTTTTATCCACACCTGTAATACGAGCGATTTCCCTGGCTTTTATTCCGTCGCTGCTGCAGATGGCGGAGTACATGCTTCTTTCGATAGTGTTCAATGTTTTCCTGTTCATACCTGCTACCTGCTGTTATTTGTTCCGATTCAGACTGCTTTCGTTTGCCATTGCTTTATTATACACGCAAACAGGCTTTGACTGCTCATCAAAAAGATATAACCGAATACGATATATTCAATTCTTATTTTACTTGGTGTGGTATGTCTGCTTCCCAGATGGTATTCTTATTCTGAGAGGCATAAATTTCCCGCTTCAGAAAGGATCTGCCACGAAATGGATGAGAGAATAAGGAAACTGAAAGAGAACATGGAACTGCGGATCGTCGGCAAAAGTACTGTGATCGACAAGATCATCATAGCTCTGCTCGCCGGAGGGCACATCCTTCTGGAAGATGTTCCCGGCGTAGGAAAGACCACGCTTGCAAAAACACTGGCGGATTCCTTATCTCTTTCTTTTGCGAGGATCCAATGTACGCCGGATACGACGCCCTCCGATATAACGGGCATTTCGGTCTATCGGCCTGATGAAGGTATTTTTCAGGTCGTTCCGGGACCGGTCATAAACAGCATTGTCCTGGTGGATGAGCTTAACAGAACTTCTCCGAGGACGCAGTCTGCTCTTCTGGAAGTGATGGAAGAGCGCAAAGTGACCATTGACGGCAAGACGTTTCCTGTACCGGAACCTTTTATGGTGATCGGAACACAGAATCCGGCCGAGATGGCCGGAACCTATCCGCTGCCGGAATCACAGCTCGACCGGTTCATGATGAAGCTTTCGGTCGGATACCCGGATACCGAAGCATCGGAAGAAATGGTCAGACGGTATCTGGAGGGGGTGCTGCATGAAAAGACAGATCCTGTTCTCACAGGCAGGGATATTCTGGAGATGCGCAGGAAAACAGCCTGTATTTCCATACATGAGGATCTGAGGAGCTATGCAGTCAATATAGTGGATGAGACCAGGAAGAAGGCGGAAATTACATGCGGAGCCTCTCCCAGAGCACTGCTTGCCATGTTGCGAAGCAGTCAGGCGATTGCATTCATGCAGGACCGAAGCTACTGCATTCCGGAAGATATTGCAGAGGCGGCAATACTGACCGTTCCACACAGACTTGTACTCAGCCCGGGAGCAAAACTCAGCCGCGTAACGAAGGAAGAACTGGTAAAGAAGATTCTTTCGCTGGTCAAGGTATCATGAAAATTCAAATCAACAAAATACGACTGATCATTTATCTGGCAGTAATGACGGCAAGCCTTGTTTTTTCCAGTTTTTATGGAGGACCTGTCTCCTATGCATGGCTTTATGCAATAATGTTGCTATTGCCTGTTTCACTGCTGTATATTTTTCTGAATTACAGATTTCTGCGTATCTATCAGGAAATTGAGGTCCATAAAGTAGTAAGGAATGAAGACCATGCCTATAAGGCATTAATAGAAAATGCGGGAATTCTGCCGATCCACCGGATGCGGATCTTACTTTTTAGTGATCGATGCAATCTTTATGAGATTGAGGAAGGATCGGAAATATCGCTGGACGTGCTTGAGAAAAAGGAGCTGAACTCCGGAATAAGCTGCAGATATGCAGGATCTTATTATGTCGGAATCGAGCGGGTCGCTTTTTCAGATCCATTCTTCATTTACACGATAGAGTTTCCTGTTCCTTATTCTTTCCGGGCGGTGGTCAGTCCTCAGATTACAGATCTTGCAAATGCAGCACTCGATCTGGAGAATCTGGTCAATTCACAGGGACTCAAAAGTTATATCCAGAAAGAAAATACACCGGGCAGTGATCTGAGGCCCTACAGGAGAGGAGATTCCATCCGCTCCGTCAACTGGAAGGTTTCCGCAAGGCTCTCGGAGTTGACTGTAAGAGTCCCCGACCGAATGGAGAAGAGAAGAGTGACGATCCTGATGCAGGCAGCGAATGTTCCGGACAATCATCAGGATGTGGAGTACCTTAAATTACGTGATTATTTTCTGGAATTTGCTGTGTCGGCAGCCTGGCATTTCGCGGAGCAGGGAGTACCTGTCAGGCTGATTTATCCGGCCGGAAAAGTGAGTGAATCCATCGTCGATTCATACGGGAGTTTTATGGATTTCTACGGAATAGTTGCGGATGGGATCTTCTACAGTTCCGCAGAAGAATTTGAGAAGCTGAAATGCATGGCAGACGATAGAAGGAGCAATGTGTATGACGACGGTACATGGATTCTTATCAGAGAAGATCCCGGACCGGGAGAGAGTCACTTCATCATTTGTGACTGAGTTTAAACTGCATCTTTTTGCATTTTCTCTGATCTGTATCTGCATGGAAATCTTTCAGATCATAAAAAAGGAATCCATCCTGTTTCCAAGAGAATCCTTTATGCTGACGGTCATGGGAGTATTCTTTTTTCTGTGTATACTGGGATATATTTTCTCCATGTTCGTCAAAGGCAGATTATCCGTTTTTTATTCGATGCTTCCGGCAGTATTGCTTTATCTGCTTTTGAAGGTTGACGAATCAAATCTTTTCCGGGGGACAGCTGCAGGCAGCCTGGGACCGGCGATCGCAGAAGCAGCTGTGGGACTGGAGGAAGCGATACTTGCCGGTGCAGCGGCAAGGCTCCTGCTTATAGCCATACCGCGCAGGGATGCTGTTTTGCGATATGGCATTTTTATTTTGGATGCAGCTGCCGTTTCGTTGCATTTTTCGAAAGGAATCCTTGCCGGTGATTTTCGTACAGACAGGCTGCTTTTTATCTTCCTTACGGTCCTGACACTGTCTGCCCTCCAGAAAATTCTGTGCGAGAGAAAAAAGAAGCCGTTCCCTTTTTATTATTTTCTTCTGATCGGAGCAGTATTAATCGCTGTGCCCATGAGGAAAGATCCCATAGACTGGACTCCGGTCGTCAGAGCGGGAGAGAATGTGATCGACCATGTGACGGGACTTGCGGACAGGATTTCTTATTATTTTTCTGCAAAGCTTAAGAACGGGTCCTACGCGGCCGGATACAGCTCTATGAATCAGACAGGCGGAAAGGTAGAGTGGTCGGACAGCGTACAGTTGATCTTAAGGACCGGCGGAGATCCGTACCATATTTACAGGGATGAGGAGACATCCCGGAATATGAAGATACGAAGGGAATTATATCTGGCCGGAGGCAGGGGCGCAGACAGGCAGGCCATAGTCAGTTTTATCAGATTCCTTCATTCAAATCATGTTGACAGAGAGCATGCGGCTCTCTTTTCAAAGATTTCGAATGTGGAGGTGGAGTACGCATATCTGGTGACGCCCGATGAAATTGCGCCCTGCAATTCTATATCGCTCGCATCGGAAGGGAAGCAGATAGAGGGCGGTGTAAGCGCAGGAATGCATAAAAAAGGATATACCATAAACGCGCGTTACCTGGATATAGATTACGGAAGTCCGTACCTGATTGATTTGTTTCGGAGAAGCGGGGAAATTTCTCAGAAGAATCCCTCTTATGAAAATTCTCCTTATGATAATTCTTCTTATGAAAATCCTTCTTATGAAAATCCCTATTACGAAAATCTTTCTTATGAGGATGCCTGCGATTATGTTATGACTCTTTATGGGATGGATCTGCGGAAGATTATGACCGGGCAGGCGTATGAGAAAGCCTGTGGAGTGAGTTATACGGATTCTGATCTGGACACCGGCAGCGCCGGCATAAAGATGGAAGAGCTGGCAGCTTCCATTCTCGGAAATGCTGAGAATGATTATGACAAATGCAGGCTCATCGAGAAATATCTGAGACAGTTTTCGTATACGACAAATGCGGTGGGCGGATACGATCCCCATTCCGATATGTCCACACCGGAGGGAATGTCCGATATAGCGGAAAGGTTTCTCTTCGAGACAAGAGCCGGTTACTGTGTTCACTACACATCGGCTATGGTCATTCTGCTGCGCCAGGCAGGGATTCCAGCCAGGGCCGTGTCAGGGTATCGTTTCGAATTTCCTTTTGAGAAAGAAGATTTTTATGAGGTGAGCAGCAAAAGAGCACATGTATGGCCGGAGGCTTATCTGGCCGGTATCGGATGGATCCCCTTTGAACCGACAGGGGCCTACAGGACATTTTCCGAATACACATGGCATAAGAAAGCGCCGGAGAGTGTGTCGGAAGAAAATGATTCCAAAGGATTTATTCCTGAAGTGCCTCCGGTCGCGCAGACAGAAACAGGAACGGAAGAAGGAAAATACGGAATGACTGCAGGGATTTTCAGGATCGCATGGCCTGTGATCATCGGAACGCTTTTCCTTCTGGGTATTGTACTGGCGTGGGCCGTAGGGGCAGGAAGTGTGCGCTACAGTCGGGGAACGCCGGAAATGCGGCTGAAGATGGATGTGGAAATGATCCGAAAATACATACGTCGACAGTCCGAAGAGAGTTTTTCAGACAGAGGACTTCTGTCAGATTATGTAGAAAGAGCACCCTCGGAAATGCGAAATGAGCTGCAGCGGGTCTTTGACATATATTACAGAGTGGTTTACGGCAATGACGGAGGCAAAGTTTCAGATGAGGAAAACGACCTGGCAAGAAAAGTCAGGGTACAGATCGGGGAAAGAGAAAGAATGATCAGAAAGAGAAAAGAACGTTTGAAGTCACGAAAATGAATGAAAGAGGAGGAGCCCCTTAGATGGAGGCTCCTCCCTTTCAATATATATGGAGAAACGGTTACCTGTTTAACAAAAGTATCTGTCAGATAATGAAGAAGTATGTTTTACTCAAGCCAGAAGACCTGCTCGAGAAGCGGCTGTGCACCTGTTACCGGATCTTTATCCATAATAAGAATGCCTTTCATGCTCTCATCCCAGCGCTTTACGACTTCGCTCTCAGCCTGAACTTTTGCTGCGTATTCAACGCCTTTTTCACATTCATAATAACCGAAAAGGTCATCACCTGTCATCCAGATGCTGTAATGGCAGATACCGGCTGCCTTCAGTACTTCAACCATTTCCGGCCAGATTTCGGCATGACGTTTCTTGTATTCTGCGTGTTTACCGGGAGCTACTTTTCCCTTCCATGCATATCTTTCCATTTTTTCTGCCTCCGTGATAAAAATCAATTGTACTTACAAACTCAGAATCTCTGTGAATGATTTTTTCTAAATGATAAGGGCTGCCGCTGCCCCTGTTCGGAGAAGCGACAGCCCTCAACTGTTAAGTCAACGCTTGATGCAATTAAGAAGTTCTGTGTTAATTAATATACAGCAGCCCACTCTTCGATGTTGGACGGATCGAATTTGAAAGGAGGTCCAAGGATGATTTCGGATGCATTGTCAGCACCTGCAACTGCTGTCAGTGTATACGGGCTGTTCTCCATGTCGCCAGCTTCGAAAGTATCGTCTACAGCGCCTGTGATCGTGCCGTCAACGAGTGCGATAGAAGCGTAACCTGCAAGCTTGCCGAGGTCGATCGGGTTCCACAGGAACATGTACGGGCAGCTGTGAGCATCGTCATCGCCGATGTACTCTTTCATTTCGGACGGAAGGCCAAGACCTGTCAGCTTAACAGTTGACTTCTGATCCTGAAGAACCTTTGCTGCAGCAGCGATACCAACAGTTGTCGGAGCGCAGATGCACTTAAGATCTTTGTAGTTTGTCAGAAGAGCCTGTGTCTGGTCTGTGGACTTCTGCGGCTCATCATCGCCGTAAGCAACTTCTACGAGCTCAAGTTTGGAATATTTTGAATCACTTTCCTGAATGGACTTCATAGCGTCGATCCATGCGTTCTGGTTCGTTGCCTGAGAAGTTGCGGAAAGAATTGCATACTGGCCTTCGCCGCCGCAGATATCGTATACGGCATCGATCAGGGCCTGGCCGACTTCCTGTACACCTGCCTGGTTGCAGAAAGTAGCTCTGACAGCTGCGTTAACATCGGAGTCAAGTGTAAGGACCTTGATGCCTGCGTCCATAGCTTCCTGGCATACGGATGCGAGTGCGTTGGAGTCATTTGCTGCAATTGCGATAGAGTCAACGCCCTGAGAGATCAGGGACTGAATGACGGAGATCTGTGCATCTGCTGTTGCAGATTCCGGATTCTGTACGATGCATTTGCCGCCGGCTGCTTCGATAACTTCTTTGAAGCCTGCAGCTTCTCTCTCATTGTAGGGGTTTCCGGCAGACTTTGTAACGATTGCATATGTGTGTGAAGATGCATCGCCGCCGGCTGCCTCTGTTGTTGTACTTGCATCGGATGTAGCTGCGGGCTCAGAAGATGATGAGCTTCCGCCGCATCCTGCAAGAAGGCCAACTGCCAGTGTTGCGCACAGAAGTGCACTGAAAAGTTTCTTTTTCATATTGGGTTCCTCCTTTTTTATTTCTACATACGCTGTATGCGCTGTATCTATAATAAAATTGTACTTTGGCGGCATTTCGGCTGATACAGGAAAATTTTTCGATTTCCGGTAAAATATTTATGCATTTTACCTGTGAGCCTTTTATGCCGCCGTATGTCCGGATCGATCAGGACGAAACTTTTTTTCTCTGTCCTAAAGCAGAGCGGAAAGCCGGGATCAGTACGGATACGATCAGCATGACGCCGATGATGACCAGAATGAGCTGTGTATTCATGTTGATCTGACCAAGAGCGATACGGAGGCAGACAATGATGAAGGAAGCAATGAAAGCACCGATCAGATTGCCCTTGCCGCCGGTCGTTGCGATACCGCCGAATACGCACATGGCGATAACTTCCATCTCAAATCCCTGTCCGGTCGTTGTATTTGCTCCGTAAGTGGAAGCGAGCAGGAACATGCCGCACACGCCGGCCAGGAAGCCGAGAATGCTGTAGCAGAGGAAGCGGATCTTCTGAACTTCAACACCTGCATAATAAGCAGCTGTTTTACTGGAACCGATCGCGTAGAGCTTGCGGCCGAAGGTTGTCTTGCTGAGCACCGTAATGAATACGATGGCGCAGATGACGACCAGGAAGAAAGAAATCGGGAACGGTCCGACTTTTACTCTGAGGATGCCGATGCCCTCAAGGTTGCTCATGGAAGCACTGCCGCCGCTTCCGAGAGCTACTTCGGCGATACCTCTGAAAATGATCTGAGTACCGAGTGTGATGATCATGGTCGGCAGCTCAGTGAACTTCGTAGCGAAGAAACCGTTGATCATACCGCAGCACAGGCCAACTCCGAGTGTGATCAGGATGACCAGACCGATCGGGAGTCCGGCGTTGCTGGAAAGGCAGCCGATCGTAGCCGTAAGGCAGACGATCGATCCGACAGAGATATCGATGTCACCCAGAACGAGGATGAAGCCCATTCCGAACAGCATGAAGATCTCAGCGAGATAACGCGGGCTTTCACGCATGATGTTCGTAAAGTTATATGTGCTGGAGAGGCAGGCACCGAAAATATTGACTGCGACAAGAGCAAGGATCAGTGCACCTTCCAGGGAAACAATTTTTTCTTTCAGTCCTCCCGCGGGAGTATTGGAAATAGTTCTTCCGGATTTTCCTGCCATGATTACATCTCCCTTCTCAGAAGTGCCTGCCTGTCAATTGTTCTCTGAGTAATTACGTTCAGGACAACAACGAACAGAATGATTGCACCCTTGACCAGATTCTGTGCGATGGCATCGATACCGACGAGCGGAAGAGCCTTCGCGATTACTGCGATGATGACTGCGCCTAAGAATGTACCGACTACGGAACCGCGTCCGCCGCTCATGCTTACACCGCCGATGACGCAGGCTGCGATAACATCCATTTCCTTGCCGTACTGCATGTTCGGCTGTGCCGATGCGTAGATGGAAACGGAGAGAACACCGGCAAGACCGGCCAGCATACCCATGATCGAGTAAGCGGAGATAATTGTTCTGTCAACATTGATACCGGAAATTCTTGCTGCCTCCGAGTTCGAGCCTACCGCGTAGATACTGCGTCCGAACTTGGTCCACTTCATGACGATGAAGAAAATGATGTAGGCAAGCGTCAGGATGATGTAGGGACCTACGGAGCCGTCTTTACCGAAATCGGAAAAACCTGCAACGTCCGCGCCGGATGCCCAGTTGTTATTGGAGATAACGTATGCCATGCCGCGCCATACATACATAAAGCCCATTGTGCAGATGATCGGTGCGACTTTACCCTTCGCGATGATCAGACCGTTGATCGTTCCGCAGATAAGACCGATCAGTGTGCCGATCAGGAAGAGAAGAAATGTATTGTGGATAACATTATACTTCTGAAGAAGACCGATGGTCATACCTGTGAAGGCCAGAGTCGATGTGATGGAGATATCGATACCGGATGTCAGCATGACACAGAGCATACCGAGTGCCATCAGAAGTGTGAGTGCGTTATTTCTGAAAATCTGTCCGATGTTGGTCGGGCTTAAGAAGGACGGACTCATGACTGAGATGATGATTAAGAGCACGACCAGGACGATGACAAGACTGGCCTCACGTGAGCCCGTTATTTTTTTCAACAGGGATTCTTTATTTTTCATCGCTCTCTTATACCTCCCTTCCTGTCTGTTCCATAGCAAGTTCGAGGATCTTTTCCTGTGTAGCTTCCTTGATATCCAGGCATCCGGTCACACGACCTTTGCACATAACATAGATACGGTCGCTCATTCCCAGTACTTCCGGCATATCGGATGAGATCAGGATGATTCCGTAACCTTTCTTTGCGAGTTCGCCCATGATCGCATAGATTTCTGCCTTGGCACCTACGTCGACACCCTTTGTCGGCTCATCCATGATGACGATCTTCATATTCTTCTGGGCAAGAGCTTTCGCAACAACGACTTTCTGCTGATTACCGCCTGAAAGAGTGCTGGCTTTATCGAAGATCGAAACGGCTTTCGTATCGACATCTTCCAGATACTGCTTTGACAGTTCGCGCTCTTTCTGGATATCGTTGAAAAATCCTTTGGCAAGTTCATCCTGGATCGGAAGAGTGACATTGTCTCCGAGGCCCCAGCTCATGATAAGGCCCTGACGTCTTCTGTCTTCCGGGAGAAGGATAAGACCGGCTTTCATTGCGTCTTTAGGACGTCTGATCTTCAGTTCCCTGCCATCCAGAATGATCTTTCCGGAATCAGCTTTCTCGATACCGCAGACACACTGGAATGTCTCGGTACGTCCGGCACCGACCAGACCGGTAAGACCGATAATTTCTCCTGCATGGACATTCAGGGATACGTTCTTGAAATAACCTGTTCTTGAGAGATTCTCAAGACGGAAGAGTTCTTTTCCGATCTCTACCTGCGGCTTCGGATACATTTCTGTAATTTCACGGCCGACCATGGCTTTGATCAGTTCTGCTTCGGTGATTCCGTCAACATCATAAGTTCCGACGTACTGGGAATCACGGAATACGGTGACACGCTGTGCAAGGCGGTACATATCTTCCATACGATGGGAGATAAAGATTACGGAAACGCCCTGTTCATGGAGTTCATCTACGATCTGATAAAGCTCCTCAGACTCATTTGCGGTCAGAGCAGCGGTAGGCTCATCGAGAATGATGATCTTTGCGTTTGTAGAAAGTGCTTTTGCAATCTCGACCATCTGCTGCTGTGCGATCGTCAGAGCGCCGACTTCCTCTGTCACCTTGAAGGTGGCATGCAGTCTGGAGAGAAGCTTTTCGGCTTCATGATTCATCTCATTCCACTGAATAAGACCGTTCTTAATGATTTCATGTCCGATGAAAATGTTTTCGGTCACGGTCAGTTCCGGATAAGAAGTCGGAATCTGATAAACTGCCGCGATACCTGCGGCCTGTGCATCCTGGGTACCTTTGAAATGTACTTCCTCGCCGTTCAGGAACATTTGTCCTTCCTCGGCAGCATGGACACCGGTGATGACTTTGATGAAGGTCGACTTACCGGCACCGTTCTCTCCCATCAGCGCATGCACCTCACCGCGACGCAGTTTGAACTGCACGTTATTCAGCGCCTTGACGCCCGGGAAAATCTTTGTTATTCCTCTAAGCTCAAGAATTAAATCTTCTGACACGGGTACTCCCTCCTTTCGAATCTATAAATATTATAAAAAAGGAGGATTTTTCAAATTAGGGGAAATTTGTTCGAAATAGGGGAATTTCTTTTTATCTGTATGATATAATCTTCGTGGCAGAATTTATGACCGATAGAAGAAATATTCGGAAAAATAAGCGTTTTACAGGAGTATAAAGTACAATAAAAGCCTCCGGCGGATCGCAGACGTGCGCAGTGGAAGGCGCCTTGGCGCCGCGCATGTCGCGGCAAGGACGCCGAGGCGTTCTTGAAAAGCACCAGGATATAGAAAAAAGATATGAAAGTTTTAATAGTAGATGATGAGAAACTGACGCGTGAAGGCCTCAGAGATAAAATTAACTGGACAGGACTGGGATTTACCGACGTGCGCTGTGCGGTTGACGGGATGCACGGCCTTGAACTCGGAAGACAGTTCCGCCCGGATGTCATTCTGACTGACGTGCGTATGCCCAGAATGAACGGAATTCAGATGGCGGAACAGATACAGCAGCTGTGCCCGGAATCGTCTATTGTAATAATGAGCGGATATTCTGACAAAGAATACCTGAAAGCGGCGATCCGTCTGCGCGCTGTGAGCTACGTGGAGAAACCGATCAATCTGGACGAAATAACGGCCGCTCTGAGGGAAGCTGTTGTCAGGGTCGAAAATGAAAACAGGAACCGCACACAGACTAAATACGCGGTCGCCTTTGAACTCACACAGTATCCTGAGCAGAGGAACAATCTGAATCCGGAACCGTCATGGTTCCGAATTCCGCTGGAGGAGATCCGCTCGGCATTCACAGTGATCATTCAGAACTATGATCCGGAACGTATGACCACGGCGACCAATGCACAGGTGATCGATAGAAAGCTTGCTCCTCTGTTTGAAAATATGTCTCTTGAGAGACTCTATACATTCAGAAGCCCACTTTATATTTTTCAGATTTTTGCCAGGCGGGAAGTGTCTGACAGGCAGATGAATTACTTTGGGCAGAGAATTGTGGAAGAGCTTATGGGTGTATTGAGAAGCTTCCATGTGATCATCGGGAAGCAGGTACGGGATTACAGGAATCTTCATGAATCTTATGAATCCGCGGTCATTAAACTTCAGACTGTTTTCTTTCAGCCGGTGAATACGTATTATTCCAGCGGGCAGGTCTCTGAAAAGATAACCTTCAGATCCTTAAATGAGAGCGACTACGAGAATGAATTGAGACAGATCCTGAAAAATCGGGACTGCGCGGCGCTTGACAAATTTTCCGATGATCTGCTTGCCGGTCTTACCGATGAGAACAGTTATATTCTGCCGAATCAGGTCCGCGACCTGTATTATCGGCTGCATTCTGTGCTGCACAGTGTCTGTCGTTCCATGCAGATAAATCCGGACGCTTCTCTGGATTCCGGAGTGGTATGGAACGACATTAACGCGTGTAATACCGTTTATGAACTGAGCGATCTGTTCCGGAAAAATATCAGGGCAGTCTGTGACGCTATGAATAAACCGACGGGAGAATCGGAAACGGTTTATACTATTAAGAGCTATATAGCCAGAAGTTATTCCGATCCGGGTCTTTCTATTAAGGAAATAAGTTCCTATGCACATCTGTCGACATCCTATATATGTACCCTGTTCAAAAATGAGACAGGTATGACCCTGAACCAGTTCATCACGGAATATCGAATGGAGAGGGCCAGAGACCTTCTGGATGATCCGAGAAATAAGATCGTAGAAGTAGCAGGTATAGTCGGTTACAACGACAGTAATTATTTTTCGAAGACATTCCGAAAGGCTTTCGGTATTTCGCCGTCTGAGTACAGAGAACAGCGTGAATCGGGAGGAGAATTATGAAACGCCATAATCTGTGGCAGATGCTTGGAAGAGATTTTCCGATCCGGGTAAAATTTCTTGTTATTAATGTCCTTGTTATGGCGATCACCCTGATCATCTCCGCTGTTCTTATTATGAGGGCATCATCAGCGGTCAGAGAAAATACGCTTGCTGCTGAGAAAGCTTTGATCTCACAGTCTGCAAATACATTTTCGGCGACGGTTGACGAGGTAGCTACTATAACAGAGACAATATCTTCCTTTCCGTTTCTGAATCAAATGATTTATTCCGGAGATGTCGAAAGTTTTCTGGGTCGGGATGAGACTTCGATCTATGCCGGAGATTTCTTCAATACGGTAGATTCCTTTCAGGACAGAGGTGTTGTAACGGATATACAGATTTATCTCAGCGATAAGTATGCATTTGTTGATGATTTTTATGAAAGATATAAACTCTTCAGCAATCTGTCGGAAATCCAGGGAAGCTATTGGTTCGGTATATTTGCAGGAAGACCGGAATTGAATCAGCTCTGGTGTCCTTCTTTTTATCTGACAAATCATGAGATTCATAACAGAGGGTCTCTCGCATGTATCAAAAGGCTGGGCAGCATTAACGCGAAGGGAATTTCAGACGGCTACATTGTTGTCTATTTTTCGAAAGAATCCCTGCGGGCTACCATGCTTCAGAGCAAGAGCAATACGGATACGACCTATTATATTGTGAACAGCAGGAACAGTATCGTCGTTGCGTCCAACGAGGCGTCAGCCGGACTGTATAAGCTTCATTATTCGGATATTCCCGTAAAGATAGGAAATGACAGTGATTTCAAAGAAGTCATGGTCCTTGATAAGAAACTTCTGATGGCTTATCGGGAGATTCGGGATACGGACTGGAGACTTGTCGTATGCATTCCCGAGGCGGAAATCACCTCTGCCGAACAGGAGACCCTCCTGCGCCAGTTCTGGATCTATCTGTTCATCACCGCGGCTGCTCTTCTTATTGAATTTATTCTGTCAACATCTCTGACCACCCGTCTGACAGACCTGAGTTCCGGAATGAAGGTGCGTCACACAGATGAGCCCGGTGAATCTCTGGAGAAGCTTCCGGATACAGATGACCGGGATGAGATCGGTCAGCTCACGCATACCTATAATCATATGATCGGCCAGATCGAGAACCTTATGGAAGAACAGGCCGCGACAGCGGACCAGCTGCGTGTGACAGAGATCCGGGCGCTGCAGGCACAGATCAATCCGCACTTCCTGTATAATATGCTGGATATGATCAACTGGATGGCTCTGTCCGGAAGCGGAGAGGGCGTATCGGAGGCTGTTCATAATCTGTCAAAATTTTATAAGCTGACTCTGTCGAAGAAAGAAATTTATGTGACCATAGAAGAGGAACTTCGGCATATTGATCTCTACGTTCTTCTGCAGAACATGAGATTCGATGACAAGATCGATTTTATTATAGACGTGCCGGACGAGATCATGGAATACAGTATTCCGAAACTGGTCCTTCAGCCTGTTATTGAGAATGCGCTTCTTCACGGTATTCTCGAGAAAGTGACCCGTGAAGGGACGGTGGTCGTTATGGCCTGGGAGGAATACAACGAAAAGACCCGGCAGGAAGATATCGTCTTCACGATTTCTGATGATGGCGTCGGTATGTCGGAGGAAAAGCTCAGGCAGTTGAATGAATCACTCAATAATGCGGAGAAGAGAATTAAGAGTGAAAAGATCCGGGAATCGGATGAGTCGAATATGAGAGGATCGGGAATTGCCATCACCAATACACATCTTCGACTGGTGCTGCTGTATGGCCACGGATATGGTCTGACTTTCCGGTCAGAGGAAGGAAAGGGGACTGAGGTCGAGGTCAGGATACCTAAGAAGATATAAAATCAGATTATATATATTGAAGGAGTTCAGATGGAATTAAAATATGGAGAAAATAAAATCTGGCTTGAAAATGAAGCCGGCGATATGAAAGCATACGTAGATTTTCCTGAAACAGGTACAGGCAGGGTCAATGTGACACATACTGTTGTGGATCCGGACCTTCGTGGGCAGGGAGCAGCAGGAAAACTGATGGAAGCTCTTGCGGGAAAATTGAAAGAAGATGGAAAAAAAGCAGAACTCACCTGTTCCTATGCGGTAAAGTGGTTCGCGAAACATCCTGAGCATAAAGATCTTCTGGTTGCAACAGAGATGCTGGATCGCCTGAAAAAATTCTTTGATGAGGAAGAGCATCTGAGTCACGCCGCACATGTTGTACAGTTCGACATGGAGACTCTGTGTCCTCCGAAAGGTATGGAAGCAGCCGGTGAGACGGCGGCATATCTGACCAATCAGATTTTCCGGATCCATCGCAATCCCGCTTTTTTGGAGGCTGCATCATGGCTTTACGAGCATCGGGGTGAACTCGGGGAGTTCGACCGCACACTGGCGGAGCAGCTGCATCGTGAGGATGTCCGCATTCGCAGGATCACACCGGAGCAGGACCGTGAATTCTCAAAAATATATAATAAGGCCTATGCTGACTGGCTGAGGGCGAAGCAGAAATCGGACTTTGCGGCATTTGCCCCTTCTCTTAAAGCAGTGCGTCAAGTGGAGCTGACCCGAATCGACTTGATGGATGAAAAGAAGGAGGTTCCTTACGATAACTTACTGGATACATACGAACGAGGGATGACATCTGAGAAGCTGGATGAGGTATTTGACAAATGCAGAACAAGGCTGGTCCCGCTTCTCGGACGCATAAAAGCAAGCGAAAAGAAAATCCGCACAGACTTTCTGACACGTCCGGTCGATCTGAGGGCACAGGAACAGATGGCGAGATATCTTCTTGAGACGATCGGATTCGATTTTGAGCGCGGCGCATTCTCAACAACAGAGCATCCTTTCACGGACAGTATGGGACCGGATGACGAACGTGTCACGACACACTACTATGAAAATATGTTCCTGTCCAGTATGTACAGCAGTATTCATGAAGGCGGACATGCCCTGTTCGATCAGAACCAGCCCAAAGAGAACTGGATCCATCATATATATGAAGGAAAAACGTTGGGACAGCATGAATCTGTCTCCAGATTTTATGAAAATGTGATCGGACGTTCGGAAGCTTTTATTCATCTTATCTATCCTAAAGTAAAAGAACTGTTTCCGGATGCTGTGGCAGACGTCACGGAACGTGAACTGTATGAAGCGGTGAATATTGTCAGACCCTCGTTGATCCGCACGGAAGCGGATGAATTCACCTATGTTTTTCATATTATGATCCGGTATGAGATCGAGAAGGCTATTGTTGCCGGGGAAGTGGAGATCGACGATCTGCCTAAGATATGGAATGAAAAGTATGAAGAATATCTCGGTATCCGTCCCGCTTCGGATGCAGAGGGAGTCCTTCAGGATGTTCACTGGACATCCGGGTTCGGCTATTTCCCGACATATGCGCTGGGCAGCATGTATAATGCAATGTATTATGCCCGCATGCAGGAGGAAATCGACGTCGATGCGGCTGTTCGGAAAGGCGACTTTACAGTGATCAATGACTGGATGGCAGAGCATGTATGGAAGAAGGCTGACAGACTTTCACCCGGTGAATGGATTTTAGATATAACAGGGAGGGAACTTACGCCGGATGATTTTCTCGATTATCTGGAGGAAAAGTACTCGAAAATATATGATATCTGAATCTAAAATGAAGCTGCTGTTAACAGATTTTCTGCATGAAGACGGGGAAAACGGGAATGAAAAAATATGATGCAGATCTTGCTTTGGATGTAAATGGTATACGCCTGCATTACGCAGCTGCGGGAGAGGGAAGACCTGTAGTTCTGATTCACGGAAACGCGGAGGATCATAATTTATTCGGAACGGAAATCGGACAGCTGGTCAAAGCCGGATACCGTGTTTATGCCCCCGACTCCAGAGGACACGGAGCCAATGCTCCCCTCAAAGAATACCATTATAATGATATGGCGGAAGATATTTATGAGTTTATCCGGCATCTGGGGCTTGAGAGACCGGCCCTGTACGGGCACAGTGACGGCGGGATCATTGCGCTGCTGCTGGAACTCAGGCACCCCGGTACTCTGGGTATTATGGCGATTAGCGGAACGAACCTTGAGCCCCGTGGCATCATCCCTTCGTTCATTGAGGAGTACACAGCAATCAATGAAAAGTCTCCGGATCCGCTCATAAAACTGATGCTGACAGAGCCGCATATTGATCCGGTCTCTCTGAGGCGGATCGATATTCCGGTCCTGGTCACGGCCGGTGAACACGACCTGATTTTGAAAGAGGAGACAGACCGCATAGCGGAGAATCTTCCGAAATCCAGACTGGTGATCGTCGAAGGCGCTGACCATGGAAGTTATATCGTAAATAGTGAAGTGATGGGAGAATTGTTGATCCGTTTCCTGGATGAAGAGTGGGATATGTGTGATCAGAGGACTCTGTAACAGGGTCTCCGGCGATCACAGGATCGTGTATCAGGAAAAGAAGGTTTATATGAGTGATAATCATAGAGAATGGGTACTGGCCAGAGACAGTATGAACAGAGAACTGAAGGCGCTGGGATTTCCTGAAGAGCTCGGGAATGAGATTGCAAAGAATCTGGGCAGTCCGAAGGCTATTCTGCGTATGACGGCTTATCTTCAATACGTGAAGCCGAAAAGTGCGGAACTTGTTGTGGATGAGATGCTTGCCATCTGCAGTGAGATTGCAGCGTGGAAGGAGAAGAAAAAAAGCGAGGAAGCCAACGCGAGATATAATGAGATACTGAATTACGGATTAGATACGTAAAAAAGGATGGTTCTTTCCTGATCGGGCAGCCTGGTGCCGGATACGGAAAAAGAACCGTCCTTTTTATTATCGTGCAGTAAAGAGTGAGAGCGGATACTCACAGATCAGGAATACATATTTATAATTTCGGTGATCTTCGGAAGGATCTGCTGTTTTCTTGAAAGAAGCCCCTCCTGGAAGCTATGTTCTTCCTCGCCCTTATTCGGGAAAGCCTCTCTGGCCCATTCCGAGCGATTACCTCCGTAGAAAACGACAGATCCGTTCTCCAGGATACTGGAGAAGACCAGAATGGCCAGATCCAGACGCTTCTTGCGGCAGAAGGTCTCGATAGCGGGCTGGATCTGCGCACTTTCTTTCCGTACCTGCTCTGTCGATGTGACAATGACCTGAGAGATGGACATATTGCATTCGCGGATATTATAGATCTTCATGTCCTGATTCAGCATGTCCGCATAGGACTTGCCCGATGTATCTGCTGTGACAGCGAACATGTCGCGCGCGAACTCATCGATATCGAGATCCGCCATGGCAGCGAGAATATTTGCCGTCTGTCTGTCTTTTTCGGTCGTCGTCGGCGAATGAAAATTCATGGTATCCGAGAGAAGCGCTCCCAGCAGCAGCCCGGCAAGATTCTGTGGTACCGGAATCTGGTTCTCACGGAATATGGTAGCAATGATCGTCGCAGTGGATCCGACGATCTCATTGCGGAAGGAGACAGGCTGCGTGGATGAGAAGTCATTGATCCTGTGATGGTCGATGACTTCAAGAATACGGGCTTCCTCGATCGCGCGGACAGACTGGGAGAACTCATTGTGATCCACCATGATGATCTGCTTGTTCTTGCTGGTCATGATATGGTAGCGGGCAGCATATCCGTACAGTTTTTTGTTCATATCAACGATCGGATAAATATGATAACGGCTCCTGAGCATCTTGACTCCGACATCTTCTGCCAGTTCGTTGGTGCTGAATGTGATGAGATCCCGCTGCATGATTTCAGAGACCGGCGTAGCGAAGAAAATGTAACGGGAAGTGTTCATTGCACCGTGACCGCTTAAGATGACAGGGCAGTGGTGGGCCTTTGCGGCCTGAAGGACCCTGTCTGAGATTGATTCGGCCCAGACAATGATAAGGAGCCCGGCACCCTTTTCGATTGCCATGAGCTGTGTTTCTTCATCGTCACCGACGATAATGATCCTGTCTTTCGGCTCGTATCTTTCGAGACGTTCCCGGTCTGCCATGGCGAACAGACTGACTTTCCCATTCAGATGCATTTCATCTTCACGGTAAATGATCGTGCCGTCAAGGGTGGCACAGACATCGTCCAGATGTATCTTTTTCAGGATCTCAATGTTGTAGGCCGTATCCCCGAGACCTACGGCAGCGATATCGCTTTTTGTGATCAGGCCGACGAGGTGCATTTCATCGTCCACAACACCGCAATAGGTATGATGGCCCTCATTCATGAGCTGAAGACACTCAAAAATAGTCGTATTTTCTTTAATGTAGGTCAGGGGATCCAGTTTGATTTCACTGAGTTTTACCCTGGCGTCGGTCAGAAGCATCGGTTCCTCGAAGCCGAAACGCTTTAAGAGATAAGCGGATTCCGCGTTGACTGGGCCGAGTCTGCAGGGAATTGCCCGTACACCCATAGCGCGCTTGAAAAAAGCATAGGCGATCGCGGAAGCGATGGAATCGGTATCCGGGTGAAGATGCCCTGTGATATAGACAGGTTCTTTACTGATCATTATTCTATCCTCTTCTTTATATTGAGACTGTTCGCAGATGACTTGCGCGATGTGATTATTCCATAACCACTTTAACACAAAGAGTAAGAAACGGAAAGCGTCAATACGTTCCTCGGGCCGGATAAAAGCGGATCCCTTAAGGAATACGCTCTGAGAGAAATCAGTGTTGATAATATGTAGAAAATGGTTGAGTTTACGCAAAAAAAAGTGATACAAAATGACGAAGAATTACAGGAAAATGCTACCAATCAATGTGGATTTATGCTAGAATTACAACCAGATATTGTAACTTTATAACGCGAAAAGTATATATGGTCTTAAAGCTTTTCGCAGCACGGGCTCTCTTGCCGGAGCGTCAATGAGGGTCAGAGGAGGAATGGAAATCAAAGTGCATCCTCCGGAAAACGCTCCAGAATGGAGAAATACTTTGAAATCATTTAATTATGAGGTTACCAGCGATCTCGGAATCCATGCTCGTCCGGCGGCAAACCTTGCTCAGACCTGCGTAAATCTGGCATCTTCAATCACGATCAAGTGCGGTGACAGAATAGCAAACGGCAATAACGTTCTTCAGATCCTCAGCCTGAATGCAAAGAAGGGCGCAGTCCTTGAGATTACCGCAGAAGGCGGCGACGAGGATGCGGCTCTTGCAGCAATTCAGGGCATCTTTGCCGATGAATTCAGCAAGAAGAAGAAAGTTGATATTCTTAAGATCGCTTTCTTCGGAACAAAAGATTATGACCGTCTGTTCTTCAGTGAGCTGGCTAAGGACAAGGGCGAAGGCACCTACAACTGCGATATCAAGTATTTCAGCAGCCGTCTTACCCCTGAAACAGCAGGACTCGCAAAAGGTTATGATGCAGTCTGCATCTTCGTTAATGACGAGGCTCCGAGAGAAGTTGTGGAAACCCTCAAGGAATGCGGCGTAAAACTGATCCTTCTTCGCTGCGCAGGCTTCAACAATGTAGATCTTCAGGCAGCAAAAGAGTGCGGCATCACGGTTATCCGTGTTCCGGCTTATTCTCCGTATGCAGTTGCTGAGCATGCCATCTCCATTATCACATGCGCGAACAGAAGACTTCACAAGGCAGTTCCGAAGGTCAAAGATAACAACTTCGCTCTCAGCGGACTTCTCGGCGTAGACCTTCATAACAAAGTTGCCGGTATTATGGGAACAGGTAAGATCGGACAGTGCATGGCAAGGATCTGCAAGGGATTCGGCATGACTGTTATCGCATGGGATGCTTTCCCGAATCAGGGATTGGTAGACGAAGGCCTCCTTACTTATGTGACCAAGGATGAGCTCCTTGCCAAGGCTGACCTCATTTCTCTGCATGCTCCGCTTATCATGGGCGAGGGCGGCACATATCATCTGATCGACGCAGCAGCTATCGCCAAGATGAAAGATACCGCAATGCTCGTTAACACAGCACGCGGCGGTCTGATCGACACAGAGGCTCTGATCGAAGCTCTTAAGACAGGCAAGTTCCACGCTGTAGCTCTCGACGTATACGAGGGTGAAGATGAGAACGTTTACACAGATCATTCCGATGATTATCTGCAGCACTCCATCACGGCAAGACTGCTGATGTTCCCGAACCTTGTTCTGACATCTCATCAGGCATTCTTCACACGTGAGGCTCTGCAGGCAATCGCTGCGGTCACTCTTGAGAACGCACGCAACTTCAATGAAGGTAATCCGCTTGGCTTCGGCGAGTGCAAAGCCTGATCAATGAAAAATAGTAGTCATTAAATGAAAACTTTTGGGTCGCTGCCGGAAGGCAGCGGCCTTTTTCTCTTTATCGGGCAGATTCCGGAGGGCGTGTTTTTTTGCGATAAGACTGACAGTGATTGATATGTGGAAAGTTTGAGCTTGAAACTATTAATTCATGATGATAAGCTAGTAGACGGCATATTAGTATAAGAAAGAGAAACGTCTGAAAGGATGAAAAGATATGATACAGAACAGGATAGATATATGGAACCAGGGTGAGTACAACTATCCGGCTGCGTTCGGCTTTGTCCCGAATCTGATGACTTATATACATGACGATGGCAGGGAATATCCCGGAATGCTCATCATTCCGGGCGGCGGTTATGAATTCGTCTCCGCGCGGGAGGGTGAACTTGTGGCCAAAGAGTTTTACGGCAGAGGCTATAATTGTTTTGTGCTGACGTACACCGTCGATCTGTACGCTGCCGTACCGCTCCGCATGCAGGCTTTGGAAGATGCGGCCAGAGCAATGAGGCTGATTCGAAAAATCGCTCCGACATTCCATACCGATCCGAACAGGATCACGGTCATGGGATTTTCTGCAGGCGGTCATCTGGCGGCATGTCTCTGTGTCCATCACAGCGATTCGATCGAACTTGACGCAAGACTGGCAGATATCAGCCCGCGTCCGGATGCGGCAATCCTCTGTTACCCGGTGATCACGACCGGTGAACTTACTCACACGGGAACGATCAGGGCCCTTCTCGGGTTTGCGGATGTTGAAGACAATTTTGTGCCGGAGGTCGAAATCCCCGGCGTACAGGAGTGGCTTGATAATAATGTTATTCCGGGATGTATCACACGCGCCGAGCAGCTTGCTTATATGTCTCTTGAGAAAAATGTTTCACCGGATGTTCCTCCCACTTTCCTGTGGCATACGATGGAGGACCAGTCCGTCCCGGTCGAGAATTCTCTTCTTTATATGAATGCGCTGAGAAGGAATGGTGTTCCTCGGGCGATCCATATTTTCTCCAACGGAAAACATGGCCTTTCACTCGGAACGAAGGAGTGGGCTGAATACAGGCAGAATGGCAGCTATACCTATGAACAGGTGAACAGATTTACCCGCATGGCACTGGACGGAAAAATCAGTGTTACGAACGAGATCAAGAAGGAACTGGTCATGAATACACATTTCGGGACCGGTGTTCTTCTGAGAGATGACGTGCCGGTACCGGAGGTCACAATATGGCCGGAACTGGCTGATTCCTTCCTGAAACATACTTTCGGGACAGAGAGGTAATACTCGCGGGAGAGAGATCTCCCGCTTAAATTATTGAAGAATAATATTGACTTAAATTCCATAAGACCCCCATGCCGGCAGCAGGCAGAGATGCAGATTAATATACGGGAGAAAACAGACTTATGAGCAGTGCAGCAGCGAGAATAGAAAAATTGAGACGTCGAATGCTTCAGGAGAAAATAGATTTCTTTCTGATCGGATCTTCCGATTACCATGCGTCGGAGTACGTAGGAGATTATTTTAAGGTGTCTGAGTTCTTTTCAGGCTGTACAAGTGATAACGTGAAGCTCATTGTCGGACAGAATACGGCATTGCTTTGGACGGACGGACGCTACTTTATTTCCGCAGCAGCCGAACTTACGGGTTCCGGGATCCTGTTGATGAAATCCGGAGAACCGGGGGTGCCGACCGTGGAAACATTCCTCAGGGAGAATCTTCATGAGGGGATGACGCTTGCATTTGACGGTCTTACAATTGACGCTTTGAGCGGTCAGTGCTACCGTGGCATTGCCGAGAAGGCAGGCGCCCGCATTAAAACGGATCTGGATCCGGCCGATGGTATATGGATGGACCGGCCATCCCTGCCGTGCCATAAGGTCATGCTGCTTTCAGATGATCTTACCGGTGAATCGACAGAAGACAAGCTGGGCAGAGTACGGGGGCAGATGAAAAAAAAGGGCGCAGTCTGTCATATGATCAGTAAGCTTGATGATATCTGCTGGCTCTTTAATATTCGGGGAAGGGATGTACAATGTAATCCTGTCGCGCTTTCATACTGTTTCATCACAATGGAGGATGTTTTTCTGTTTCTTCAGGAAGAGGAGAGAACGGAAGAATTTGACGTCTGGGCTCAGGAAAAAGACATCACGGTAAGGCCGTATGCTTCTGTGCCGGACTTCCTTGAGAAGTACGAGTTCAAGGGGACCTGCATGTTTGAACCCGGAGCAGTATCGTGCAGCATAGCGGACACAATAAGGAGCAGAACAACGGCATTGGAGACCGATAATCCGACGGAAGCGATGAAAGCGGTCAAGAATCCGGTGGAAATCGCCCACCTGAAGAGATGCTATCTGGAAGATTCTGTCCAGCTGTGCAGATTCATCTGCTGGTTTGCCAAAAATGTCGGCAGGATCGAGATTACGGAGATTTCGGCAGCTGATCATCTGGACAGTCTGCGGGCACAGATCCCGGGCTTTCTTGAGCTTTCTTTTCCGACGATCTCCGCGTACGGAGCGAACGCAGCCATGGCACACTATGCAGCGACCGAAGAGAGTTATGCCGTTGTCGGGGAAAAAGGCTTTCTGCTCGTAGATTCCGGCGGTCAGTATCTCGGCGGTACGACGGATGTCACCCGGACGATGACAGCTGGAGAGCTCACAGATGCGGAGAGAAGAGACTTCACGCTTGTTACGGTCGCTAATCTGAATCTTCTGAACGCAAAATTCCGGCATGGCGTCACAGGCCGGTTCCTGGATGCATACGCGAGAGCGCCGCTCTGGGAATACGGAATGGACTACAATCATGGGACGGGACATGGCATCGGTTATATCCTCAATGTTCATGAGGGACCGCACAATATCCGCTGGAGGTATAGCGGGAATCAGAAGGAGGCTGTGTTCGAACCGGGAATGATCGTGTCAGATGAGCCGGGGATCTATATTGAAGGCCGGTACGGCATTCGCATTGAGACGATCCTGCTGACCGTTGAGGATGAGACAAATGCGTTCGGCAGGTTCCTGAGATTTGAACCGCTTACCTACGCGCCGATCGACCTGAAGGCAATCGACTTCCGCTATATGCAGCCGAAAGATATAAAGAGACTGAATGAATATCATGCCCTTGTGCGTGAGAAGATTTCGCCTTATCTGAACGGAGAAGAATTGGAATGGCTCCTTGAGGCGACTCGTGAGGTCGGTTAAGAAAATATGCTTTTACCTCAGTTAATTTACTATGCAGGGTGGAGAGCGAACAAAACGAAAGGACTATAGATGAAGAAAGATTTGCTGAATATTCGGTTCATATGGAGGTTCGTTGCCGATCTGTTCATATGTACGGGACTTATCATTTTCCTGATCTGGTACAGAGATCTGTTTTTCGGGGAATCTGTTGCTACCGACCAGTACGCCATGCGCATTGAACCGTACAGACCGGTCTTTTATACCTGTATGATCGTGCTGGTCCTGCTCACCTATCTCGCGGGTGTGATCTCTGCTTATCGAAAGGGGATCGTCAGCACACAGGGCGGGGAGAACGGGAAAAGTGAAAAAGACGATAAAAAGCGGGTCATTCCGAAAGGTGTCTTTTACTTCGGCGGGGCGCTGATCATTGTGCTCAATGCATGTGTCAGCTATGGGATCATTGAGCTGATCAACAATCCATGGCTGAAGTTTCTGCATACGCAGCATATTATACTTGGGATCGGGATCACTCTCGTTATATACCTTGTACTGGTCTTTCTGACCAATTCCCTGACGATCGGTATGATTGCGGGAAATATCCTCTTCCTTGTGTGGGGGGCTGCCAACTATTTTGTTCTGGCTTTCCGTTCCACTGCCCTTCAGTTCGTTGACTTCATGTCGATCCGGACCGCTCTCAGTGTGGCCGGCGGCTACCCGCTCTACATGTTCTGGCAATTTGCTGTCGGCATAGTTGTGACCGTCTGTCTGTGCCTGTGCTGGCTGTTTCTCGGGAACTATCACATTTTCAGAAAAGCGCGCGGAAAAATAGCCGTGCGCGGCGGTGCTCTGGCTCTGGCCCTGATGTTCTATCTCGTCATTTTCAGGACGGATTTTCTGGCGTCTACCGGTATCTGGCTTCGTGACTGGCATCCGCAGTATACCTACAAGCTGTTCGGGATGGAAGCCGGGTTTTTTGCATTTGCCAAGGCATCCTTCCCCGAGAGACCGGAGACGTATTCAGATGAGATGATCGCTGAGGTGCAGGAGAAAACAGCGGCGCTGCATGCTTCGGATACATACTCCGGTGATATTCCGGAGAATATCATTGTCGTCATGAACGAGAGTTTTGCGGATATGTCTGTGTACCCGAAGCTGGTCACGGATAAAGACCCGATGCCTAATCTGAACAGTATGACTGAGAATACGCAGAGCGGCCATCTCATGGTCTCTGTCCTCGGCGGCCTGACCGCGAACACGGAATATGAATTCCTTACGGGCAACTCCTGTGTTCTTTCGCCATCGACGGTCGTGTACAATTCAAATATCAAATCCGATCAGTTTTCCCTGGCCCGCACGCTGGAGGCCCAGGGCTACAGCACGATCGCCATGCATCCGTATAAGGCAAATGGCTGGAACAGGCATTTTGTTTATCCGAGAATGGGATTTGATACCTTCCTCTCGATGGATGACTTCAGCGATCCCCGATATGTCCGTATGTTCGTCAGCGATCTTGCCGACTACCGGGAGATCATAAGGCAGGTCGAGAACAAGAAAAAAGGAGAAAAGCTTTTCCTTTTCAATGTGACCATGCAGAATCACGGCGGCTATAATTACGATTACTTTAATTCCTCCGTTCATGTGCAGGGATATGAGGGAGGCTATAAGCATGAGTTCGAGCAGTATGAGACACTGATCAATATTTCGGACGAAGCGCTCGTCTATCTGATTGAATACTTCGAGATGAGCGATGAGAAGACGCTGATCGTATTCTTCGGCGATCATCAGCCTGCCGCGGATGATGACTTCCTCGAGTATGCCTACGGGAAGAAGCTGGATGAGTTGACTTTCGCAGAGCAGCAGCTGCAATATCTTTCCAAATTCATGATCTGGGCCAATTATGATATCCCGGAAAAGCAGGACATGATGCTCTCATCGAATTTCCTGTCAAGTTATATTCTGACACTTACGGGGCTTCAGCCTGCCCAGTACAATAATTATCTGAATGACATGCAGAAAGTGGTCCCGGCTATGAATGCCTATGGCTATCTCGGAAAGGACGGCGTTATTTATAAACATGGAGGAGAGGACTCCGATCCGGCGGTCAACGAGAAAGTCGAAGAGTACAAATGCCTGATCTATGATGAATTGACGCAGGGAAATGACCGCAATGAGGAATTCTACGGAGTGGGTAATTCTTGACTTTATAATACGAATGGCATATACTCACTTTAGCGCCTGAACGCGTTAAAACAATGAATTGATATCAAATATTAAATCAAAGGAAGTATGACGACATGCCCATTACAAATTTACTGGAACAGAATTGCAAACTTTATCCGGAAGACATCGCACTTGTAGAACTCAATCCGGGAAAAGACGATGACAGAAGAATGACCTGGCGGGAATATGATCTTGTAGAATCAAAGGGGTTCAGTCCGTACCGCCGCGAGATCACATGGCGTGTATTCAACGAGAAAGCGAATCGCTTTGCGAATCTTCTGATCGAGAGAGGCATAAAGAAAGACGACAAGGTCGGAATTCTGCTCATGAACTGTCTTGAGTGGCTGCCGATTTACTTCGGAGTACTTAAGACGGGTGCTCTGGCTGTTCCGCTGAACTTCCGCTATTCCGCGGATGAGATCGAGTACTGTGTGAAACTTGCAGAATGTGATGTGCTGGTATTCGGTCAGGAGTTCATAGGACGAGTCGAGGAGATCGCGGATCGTATCAGCAAGAACAGGCTCCTTTTCTTCTATGGAGATTCCTGTCCTTCGTTCGCGGAGGATTACACAAAGCTGACCTGCAACTGTTCCTCAAAGGATCCGAGGATCCTGATCACAGATGAAGATAATGCGGCTATCTATTTCTCCTCCGGGACGACGGGATTCCCCAAAGCGATCCTTCACAACCATGAATCGCTGATGCATTCCGCGAAAGTAGAACAGAAGCACCATGGTCAGACCAAGGATGATGTTTTCCTGTGCATTCCGCCTCTGTACCATACAGGAGCCAAGATGCACTGGTTCGGCAGTCTTATCTCAGGCGGAAAGGCCGTTCTGCTCAAGGGTACGAAGCCGAAGGATGTTCTGCAGGCTGTGTCTGATGAGAGGTGCTCGATCGTATGGCTGCTCGTGCCGTGGGCACAGGATATACTCGACGCACTTGATCGCGGGGACATAAAGCTGGAGAAATATAATCTGAAACGCTGGAGACTTATGCATATCGGTGCGCAGCCGGTACCGCGCAGTCTCATCAGACGCTGGAAGGAATACTTCCCGCATCACGAGTATGATACCAATTACGGTCTCTCCGAGTCGATCGGACCGGGCTGTGTACATCTTGGTGTTGAGAACATTGAAAAGGTCGGCGCGATCGGTGTTCCGGGATACGGATGGCAGGCCAAAATCGTGGACGAAGACAGAAATGTCATCACCGAATCAGAGCGGGTCGGAGAACTTGCCGTTTACGGTCCGGGCGTCATGACCTGCTATTTCAACGATCCGAAGGCTACGGCGGAAGTGCTTGACGACGAGGGCTGGCTCTACACCGGAGATATGGCCAAGCGCGATAAGGACGGCTTCTATTATCTGGTAGACAGGAAAAAGGATGTCATCATTTCCGGCGGAGAAAATATCTATCCTGTCCAGATCGAGGACTTCCTGCATACGTACGCACCTGTCAAGGACGTTGCTGTTATCGGATTCCCGGATAAGAGACTGGGTGAGATCACGGCAGCGATCATCGAGATCAAGGAAGGCTACTCCTGCACGCGGGAGGAGATTGAAGAGTATTGCATGAAACTTCCGAAGTATAAGAGACCTCGCGAGGTGATCTTTGCTCATGTCCCGCGCAATGCGACAGGAAAGATCGAGAAACCCCGTCTTCGCGAAGAGTACGCGGTCGCCGGGCTGGTCGCAGCTGAGAATCAGATTGACTTTTGATACATTTTTCGGACACAGACAAGTATGACTAAAAAAGAAAATTTTCTGAATGGTCTTAAAGACGGTATTCCCATATGTCTCGGATACTTTGCCGTATCCTTTGCATTTGGGATTCAGGCGGCAGATATTAATCTGTCGCCTTTTCAGGCTGGTCTGCTCTCCCTGCTGAATGTCACTTCGGCAGGGCAGTTCGCGGGTCTGGCTGTTATTGCCTCTCAGGGCTCTTATATTGAGATGGCCATGCTGCAGGCGGTCATTAATCTCCGATATCTTCTGATGTCAGCTGCCCTGTCACAGAAACTGGATCCCGATACACCGACGTACCACAGGCTCGGGATCGCCTTTGGCGTTACAGATGAGATCTTTGGCATCAGTGTCCTGAGAAGAGGTATGCTGAGTCCTTTCTACTCATACGGTGCTACGATCATTTCTGTCTTCGGATGGGTCTCCGGGACGGTGACCGGGGCCGCGGCCGGTGAGATCCTGCCTCAGAGACTGATCAGCGCGCTCGGAATTGCTCTCTACGGGATGTTCATAGCCATTATTATTCCGCCTGCAAGGGAATCAAGGCCGGTCCTTATAACTGTCATCGCGGGAATGCTGATTTCCGCTGTTTTTACCTACGCGCCCCTGATGAGAGACCTTTCGGGCGGTATGCGGATCATAATCGTCACGGTCCTCGTGGCTGCTGCCGCTGCCGTGTGGCGGCCTGTTCCGCCTGTCGGAAGCAGACAGCATGAAAATGCCTGAGAATCAAGTAGTGAGGTCATAAAAATGAGCCATTCTGTATATAGTTATATTCTGGTCATGGCAGCGGTCACGTACGCGATAAGAGCTCTCCCTCTGACGCTGATACGGAAAGAGATAAAAAATCCGTTTATACGTTCTTTTCTGTATTATGTTCCGTACGCAACGCTGGCAGCCATGACATTCCCCGCCATTCTTTCTTCCACAGACTACGTGCCTTCCGCCTGCGTCGGCTTTGCGGTGGCCCTCATTCTGGCTTTCAGACGGCAGAGTCTGATCGTCGTGGCATGCGGAGCCTCTGTGGCGGTACTGATCGTCGAGTTCGTGATCGGCCTGCTTTAGAAAAATGCAGACCGGCCTTTCATCCAGAAGCATCTGACGGATTCCTCCGGGCAGGTGCTTTTTTACTCTTCATCGCGCAATACTCGTGATTTTAGCCATGAGATACGCGCATGCCGAGTCGTTCTTGATTGTTATGGGAAGCTTCGTACCCTGTGACATGAAAAAGCTCCGCGAAAAAATTCTTGTCACAAAGTGCGTATTTGTGATATACAGAATGGATTCTTATAAGTACGAAAATATAAAAAAATGAAGAAAAAATATTAATAAACAGATAAAATTCGTCCTTCTTGTTGCATTGATATTATTTTTCGGTTTAATTATATGCAGGAGGTGAAGTAAGTATGCATAAGGTGCTTATTGTGGCCGACGGCATCGGAAAATATAACCATCTGCGGAAGCTGATCCGTTTTGATCCGGCTTCATGTACTGTCAGCAGATGTTCCAGTATGTCGGAAGCCGCTGAGACGATTCGCAATGAGGGGGCGGATATTATGGTGGCGGAAGTCGGTTCCGCATATTCGGAGATGAGTATGAACCAGGAACCTGTTTTTATGCCTACAAAAGGAAACGCGAAGCAGGATCTGGGATACGTGAAACAATATATACGGAATCATTATAACGAGAAGATAGAACTGACCAATCTTGCCGCAATTGTGCATCTTACCCCGAATTATCTGTGTACATTGTTTAAAAAAGAAGAGAAAATGACTGTGCGCACGTATATTGAGAAAGTGAGGCTTGAAAGAGCAGTATTCCTGCTGATCTCGACAGACAAATCAATCGCTGCAATATCATCGGAAATCGGTTACAGACAGCCTTCCTATTTCTGTCGGGTCTTTCGCGAAAAGTTACACGAGACTCCTTCCGAGTACAGAAAAAATACAAGACCGAAAAGAAACGGAGAGAGAAATGCAGGAAGATGATTTAAAAGAGTCCCCCGGGATGATACGAAGGGAAGTGTACGAGGCGCATAGGTATATAACGGAACACTTTATGGAACCGCTGACCTGGGAGAATGTCGCTGACCACATCGGTCTTTCCGGCAACTATCTTCGATCTCTGTATATGGAAGTTTATGCGGAGAGTCTGAGCCATACGATCACTGACTGCAGAATGCGGTTTGCCGCCCGGCTTCTTGTCACGACGACAAGACAGGTACAGGAAATAGGAGATGAGGCAATGTTCGGAGATACGGCATACTTCTGCAGAAAATTTAAAGCCTGGTACGGTATGACCCCGACACAGTACCGGAAGAAATACAGCTGTGTCGGAAATTGTGAAAATTTTGTGGAACGCATCAGAGCGGCCGGGGAAGAGTGACAGATTTGTTCAAGTATGCTATTATTATGGGGAGTTATTCGCATTTACAAAATTTATTTCAGAGGATCTTTAAGAAGAATGAAAAAAATAATTCCCCTTTTACTGGCATCTCTGGCATTGATTTTTGCCACAGTCGGTATAGGGTACAGTTATATTTCCAATAAGGCGGCCGCCGCACTTGAAGAAGACCATTCCGAAAAAAAAGTCTACACACGCGGTGACGGAACGTCGGCAGAGCTGAAAGAGGATAACCAAAAGCTGTTCAGACAGTATATCCTGACGATACCGACGCCGGAAATAGTGGCTGTCCCTGCACAGGAAGTCGAGAGACAGGACTTTTCACCGAACGCGGACACAGTCGTTGATAAGAACGGGTATCAGACAATTCCGGATAATTCAACTGTAACAGATGTCCGCGTTCGAAAACTCAGGACGAAATATTTTTCCATATGGATACCGGGATGCTGGGTCGGCAATGTCGTTGCGGAATGCCGGTACATAGATCAGAAATCAGATGAGAGCACATACGACGCGGACGCCGTAAAAGACACCATCTCCCTCAGGTTTTATGAGAAACAGAACTACGAAGCCTATGTAGCAGGAGAGAATGAAGACTATCCATATGCGACAGGCCTGCTTACGGAGTTCCGCTATACCAGTACGGAAAATGACAACAGCTGGCTGAAGACCAGCAACTACGAGACATATATCGGAGACGGAATACTGGGAGAGCTGTCCTATAATATGTTCCTTTATGAGATCCATAACTCCAATGATCTTACCTCTCCGGAATATGAAAAAGTCTATTCCTATCTCACAAAGGTCAATTATCCGGGATGCATGGTCACATCCCTGAAAGTGACCGGAGGCGGGAAGATCAATTTTGAGGACAATATAAAGTCCGCATATGTGGATACATGGGACGACCAGGCTGAAGGCATTTCTTTAAAGAGTACAGTCCCTGAGGACGGCCTGCTCCAGAGCGAGCGGGAACTTTTGAAAGATGATGAATCTGCGACCGATATTATACCGGAATCCACGTAAGGAGGAAGAACCGAGTTGAGTACGTATGTCATGTCTGATTTTCACGGCCGTCATGATCTTTTCATGAGAATGCTGGAGAAGATATCCTTTTCAAGTACGGATACACTCTATATTCTCGGAGATGTCGCTGACAGAGGACCTGATGGTATAAAGACGTTCCTCTATATCATGGATAAGCCCAATATTATCTTTCTCGTCGGAAATCACGAGATGTTCCTGCTTTCCGCAGTAAAAAGAATGCTTATAATGGGCACAAAAGATCCGGATAAATTACTGAATACCCAGGAATTTATGATATGGATCTATAACGGCGGAATTCCGACCTGGAACAGCTTTATTCTGCAGAGCCGGGATGTTCGAAATGCGATCCTGACCTACATCGGGAACGGCTATCTGGTCATTCCCGATCTAGTGGTCAACGGAAAACATTTTTATCTCTGCCATGCCACACATCTGGATACATATGTTGACAGTCCGGTTCTTTTTAAAAACGCGACCGGTGAGATGAAGCAGCATGTGGTGTGGGACCGGGTCTATCCGCGCAATACTTCCATGAGCGAGGAATTTGACCATATTGATTATGCAGAACTTTATAACAAGTATCCGCGTGATATGACGATGATTTTCGGACATACACCGACGATTCTCTTCAGAGAACCGGCTCCTGACGGGAGAGGCCGAATATGGCATGGGGGGCACGGTCATCTGATTGATATCGATTGCGGATGTGCAGTGAGAAATCCTCGGATGGCAATGCTCGGTTGCCTCAGACTGGATGATATGAAAGAGTTTTATGTACATGGCTGAGCAGTGAGCCGACAATGAATGATGTGAAGGAAGGGGCTGTCGAAATAAGCAGAAAAAGTGCATAAATATTCATGAAGGGACATACACAGCGCCGGTACTAAGCGCGAGCGGTCCCTGAATGAATTATTTATGCACATCATGCTTAATGCGGCAGCCCCTGTTCAGATTCAAAAAATGTCAGATCACGACGGAGCGGAGATAGCTATATATTCAAATCCCTGCGGCTCATACTTTTCAAGCATTTCATCCAGATAATCACAGATCTTGGTGTAGAAAGCGGACACAACATCGAGATGTTCCAGGACTGCGGCCTGCCGCTCCTGTGTGGATGCTTCGAAATACTTCTCATCATACTCTTCTTCCGGGACAAGAAGATCGATTGCAATACCCTCCCTCACGATGTCCAGAAGCGGGCTGTCGAACTCTCCGGCGTTCAGTACGTCGATACAGGACCTGACTTCACTGACCATTTCCTTTACATTGGCAAGGGGCATGAGGTTCAGCTCATTGCGGAAAAGGAATTTGCCCGGGAAATGTTTTTCAATAAAAGGATAGAAGAGCTCGTGTGTACATATATTGTCGCAGGAAAGCTCATCGGGGTATATGAGATCGGCATCGCCGTCCAGAATTTTCTGATTCATCGGATCGAACCAGAAACGGAGTCTGGAATGATGTCCTCTTTTTACACGGATTGAATATTCTGAATCTGCCATTTCTATTACCTTCCAATTCTGTATAATTACCGATTGCATCTAATAAGTATCTTAACAATGCAGGGAGTTATTTACAAGTTTCATTTATGATATAATTTGAAAAAAGAATGGAGGAGGTGCATGGCATGGGTATTGTCGGTGCATTTGCAGTGCCTCATCCGCCTCTCATTATCCCGGAAGTGGGAAGAGGTCAGGAAAGGGCAATACAGAAAACGATCGATTCGTACAACGAAGCAGCACGTGAAATTGCGGAGCTGAGACCGGAAACAATTCTTGTAACGAGCCCGCACACCGTACTGTATGCAGACTATTTTCATGTGTCAGCCGGGAGAGGGGCGTCAGGGTCCTTTTCCCGTTTCAGGGCCGGGAGCGTAAAAATTCGTACGGAATATGACACAGAGTTCGTGGATGCGCTGGAGCAGATCGCAGACCATGATGATTTCCCTGCCGGAACGCTCGGAGAGAGAGAATCTCAGCTTGACCACGCGACCATGATACCGCTGTATTTTGTTGACAAGTATTATTCAGGTTATAAGACAGTCCGGATCGGTCTGTCCGGTCTTCCGCTCACGATGCATTATCAGATGGGCATGTATCTGAAGACTGTTGCGGAAGCGCTGGACCGGCGCTGTGTAATCATAGCGAGCGGCGATCTTTCCCACAAGCTTCTTCCGTCCGGTCCCTATGGATATGCCCCGGAAGGCCCCGAATATGACAGGAAAGTAATGGACGTACTCTCAAGGGCGGCATTTGAGGAACTCCTTGAATTTGAAGATGATTTCTGCGATAAGGCGGCTGAATGCGGCCACAGGTCATTTGTGATCATGGCAGGTGCCTTTGACCGGACAGATGTGAAAGCCCGGAAATTATCCTATGAGGGACCGTACGGAGTAGGATACGGCATTGTCACCTTTGAAGCAGGATATCCGGATGAGAACAGAAACTATCTTGATCGTTATGTCGCAAGGAGCGCGCAGGCTGTTTCCGAAAAAAAGGAGAATGAGGACGCTTACGTCCGGCTTGCCCGTCTCGTTGTGGAGAACTATGTAAGAAAGGGTGTGTATCCGCGTATGCCCGAGGACCTTCCGCGGGAAATGACCAGCCGGAAAGCAGGGGTATTTGTCTCCATCCATGAGAATGGTCAACTGAGAGGATGCATCGGTACGACTGCCCCGACGACATCGAACATAGCCCGGGAAATCATGCAGAATGCAGTCAGCGCGTCGACGAGAGATCCGAGATTCCGTCCGATCAGACCTTCTGAACTCCCCATGCTGGAAATCAGCGTGGATGTGCTCGAAGCTCCGGAAGAAATAGAAGATGAGAGCATGCTGGATGTTAAGCGCTATGGGGTAATAGTTGAGAGAGGACGCAGAAGAGGGCTGTTGCTGCCGGATCTTGAGGGTGTCGACAGTGTGGAACAGCAGATAGAGATCGCCAGACGGAAGGCAGGAATCCCGGATGACGATGGGGAAATAAAATTGTATCGCTTCGAGGTCACGCGTCACGCGTAGAGTGCAGGATGGTGGTTTTATGGAGAAAAAAACAGGTCTGTGTTCGAAATACGCTGTATGTCCTGTGTGCTTCAGACATTGCCGGCTGAGTGAGGGGCAGACGGGTATGTGCGGAGCCAGAAAAAATTTGGACGGCCGAGTGATTCCGGTCAATTACGGAATTGCCACCGCTCTTCATCTCGACCCGATCGAGAAGAAGCCGCTTGCCATGTTCTGCCCGGGAAGTAATATTCTTTCCGTGGGCAGTTTCGGATGTAATCTTTTCTGCCCGTTCTGCCAGAATCATGAGATTTCACGTATGACGGAATCGAATAGTGAAGGAACATATATTACGCCTGAACAGCTCGTCGACAGCGCGCTGTCTCTTAAGAAACATCGGAATATCGGAATTGCTTATACATACAATGAGCCCCTCACAGGCTGGGAATATGTCCGCGATGCTTCTCGTCTTGCATCGGAATGCGGACTCCGAAATGTTCTGATCACGAATGGATCTGCCTGCTTTCCGATCCTGGAAGAGCTGCTTCCGGGAATTGATGCGATGAATATTGACTTAAAAGGATTTACGGAAGAATTTTACCGGTGGGTCGGAGGTGACCTGGAGACGACAAAATCCTTTATTAAGCGTGCTGCCGGGGGATGCCATGTCGAGGTCACTACTCTGATCATTCCCGGAAAGAATGACAGCGAGGAGGAGATGGAGAGGCTTTCCGGATGGCTGTCGGGGATCGGCACCGGTATTCCGCTCCATATTACGAGATATTTTCCGAGATATAAATTCAGCGAACCTGCTACGGATATCGGAAAGATCCACCGGCTTGCAGAGGTGGCCCGGAAAAATCTGGAGCATGTATTTATCGGTAACTGCCGGTGAAAGTAAAGAATTACTGTTCCCGGTATGCATCTTTGTGCTATACTGATAGAGTTATCGCTTCAGGTAACGAAAGTGTATTGGGAAGGTGGCAGTTATGAAAGAGTTCAAAAAATCATCAAAGCTCGATAACGTACTATATGATGTGAGAGGACCGGTCGTTGAGGAAGCGGATCGAATGATCGCCAGAGGAATCGAAGTGCTGAAACTCAACATAGGTAATCCGGCTCCCTTCGGCTTCAGAGCGCCCGAAGAAGTCATTTATGATATGGCCGCGAATCTGAGAGATTCGGAAGGCTATTCCAATTCCAAGGGTATCTGGGCAGCAAGAAAGGCCATCATGCAGTATGCTCAGACGAGAGATATTCCGAATCTGTCCATGGATGATATTTATACCGGCAACGGAGCATCCGAACTTATCAATCTCTGCATGTCAGCACTTCTCGATGAGGGAGACGAGATTCTTATCCCCGCACCGGATTATCCTCTCTGGACCGCCTGCGCTACTCTGGCAGGAGGCAAGGCCGTTCATTATATGTGTGATGAACAGAGCGAGTGGTATCCGGATCTGGCAGATATGGAATCAAAAGTCAATGACCGTACGAAGGCGATCGTCGTCATCAATCCGAATAATCCGACCGGTGCTGTTTATCCGAAAGATGTTCTGGAAGGCATTGTAAAGATCGCCAGAGAGCATCAGCTCATCATCTTCTCCGATGAAATTTATGATCGTCTGCTCATGGATGGATATGAACATACATCGATCGCATCTCTTGCGCCGGATCTTTTCTGCGTGACCTTCTCCGGTCTCTCCAAGTCCCACATGATCGCGGGATTCAGAATCGGCTGGATGGTCCTCTCAGGGAACAAGGAAATCGCAAAAGACTACATTGAAGGAATTAAGATGCTCTCATCCATGCGTCTGTGCTCCAATGTTCCGGCACAGTCTATCGTTCAGACTGCTCTCGGCGGATTTCAGTCCGTCAAGGGCTATGTGAATGCGGACGGACGTGTGACAAGGCAGAGAAATATTATTTATGAGCGGATCAACGCGATTCCGGGACTTTCCGTCGTAAAACCCAAGGCGGCCTTCTATTGCTTCCCGAAAATCGATGTGGAACGTTTCAATATTCATGACGATATGCAGTTCGCTTACGATCTTCTGAAGAAAGAGCGGGTGCTTCTTGTCCAGGGTACGGGATTTAACTGGCCGGAGCCTGATCATTTCCGGATCGTTTATCTGCCGAGACAGTCGGTCCTCAATGAGGCAATGGACAAGCTTGAACATTTCTTCGCCACTTACAGGCAGAGATAAGCGGGAAGACGAACTGCAGGTACAGATATTCAACCGGGAATCGTTTTATGAAAATAAGATATATATTACCGTTTATACTGATCATGGCCGTACTTGTCGGGTGCGGAGAGTATACATCTCCTTCCGAGAATACGGAACTTGTGGGAATCGCGCTCTGCGGCAACGCGAACTGGCCTGAGTATCCGGTCGCCCAGGCGGTCGAAGGACGACTGGTGGATACCGGATTGTATCGGGTCGATTTTGAATGTGCGGGTGAGCAGGCTGACCTGCAGGAAGGACAGCTGAGGATCATGCTGGCCAATCATCCGAAAGCCATTGTAATAACCTATGTGGAAGGGGCGGACATGTCTGAGATCACGATGATGATCGAGGCAGCAGATGTTCCGCTGATCGTGATGGACAGGGACGCCTGTACGAACAATCCTGATTCTGAGGCGATGCGGATCGTCAATGAGATCATGTCTTCCTCAAATTAAAGACCAATATACCGGAAAAAATACAATTAAATAAAGAAATCAGTTGTAAAATATCGATATTGTGGTATCATAACAATATCAATCAACAACACTCTTTGCTTAAGTACAACAATTTCGGAGGTATATATTATGCAGAGATTTACGAATCCACGTGACCTTTACCATGGAAAAGGCGCCCTTGAAGCTCTTAAGACACTCAAAGGCAGGAAAGCTGTCATCTGCGTCGGCGGCGGCAGCATGAAGAGATTCGGCTTCCTTCAGAAAGCACAGTCTTATCTTGAAGAAGCCGGAATGGAAGTAGCGCTGATCGAAGGTATCGAGTCTGATCCGTCTGTTACAACGGTCATGAACGGTGCCAAGAAGATGCTTGAGTTCGAGCCGGACTGGATCATCGCCATGGGCGGCGGTTCACCGATCGATGCCGCGAAGGCCATGTGGATCAAGTATGAATATCCGGAGTGCACATTTGAAGATATGTGCAAGATCTTCGGTATCCCGGAACTTCGCAAAAAGGCTAAATTCGTCGCTGTATCCTCCACATCCGGAACAGCAACGGAAGTTACGGCATTTTCCATCATTACCGACTATGAAAAAGGTATCAAGTATCCGATCGCTGACTTTGAGATCACGCCGGATATCGCGATCGTAGATCCTGAGCTCGCTGAGACAATGCCTAAGAAGCTGGTAGCCCATACAGGTATGGATGCCATCACACATGCCATCGAAGCGTATGTATCTACAGTTGCCTCCGATTTTACAGATGCTCCGGCCCTCTATGCCATGGACCATATCAAGGAAGATCTTGTCGCTTCTTATAACGGCGATATGGAAGCTCGTGACCGTATGCACAATTCACAGTGTCTTGCCGGTATCGCTTTCTCAAGCGGACTTCTCGGAATCGTTCATTCCATGGCACACAAGACAGGCGCTATCTTTGCAGATCACGGCGCACACATCATTCACGGCGCTGCCAATGCCATGTATCTTCCGAAGGTCATCGCCTTCAACGCAAAAGACGAGAGAGCTGCAAAGCGTTATGCTTTCATCGCTGACTACATGAAGCTCGGCGGAGATACACAGGATGAGAAGATCGCCAATCTCATTGCCATGCTGCGCAAAATGAATGATGATCTGAATATTCCGCATTGCATCAAGAACTATGGTGCAGACAGCTATCCGACAGAGCAGGGCTTTGTTCCGGAAGATGTCTTCCAGGCAAGAAAGCATGACATCGCTGTCAACGCGATTGCTGACGCATGTACAGGATCCAATCCGCGCCAGCCGTCCGTAGAGGAGATGGAGAAGCTTCTGGATTGCGTATACTATGATCTGGATGTAGATTTCTGATCTGAATCTGACCAGTAAGGACTGATAATACAGAAACGTATGGTATATAATTCCGTATGTGAAAAGCGGAACTTCCCACCGAATGTTGCGGTGGGAAGTTTTTTTGTTCTTGACATAAACCAGTACTTGTACTAGAATAACCCGTGATAAACAGTGTGCTGTCCAAAGGCGGGCAGGGGCAGACTGATTGTTTTTGGTCTCCAATCCGCCGTGGCCGGCATATTTTTTTTAGAGGAGGTTTTTCGCATGTCTTATGTTGATGAGGTAATCGCAAGTGTAAAGCAGAAGAACGCAGCAGAGCCGGAATTTATCCAGGCTGTAGAGGAAGTTCTCGAGTCTATCCGTGTAGTCATTGAAGCGGATGAGCAGAACTACAGAGATCTCGCATTCCTTGAGAGACTCGTAGAGCCGGAGCGCGTTGTTATGTTCCGCGTACCGTGGATCGATGACAACGGCAAGGTCCAGGTGAACCGTGGCTATCGTGTCCAGTACAACAGTGCAATCGGACCGTACAAGGGCGGCCTCAGACTTCATCCTTCTGTATATCTTGGCATTATCAAGTTCCTCGGCTTTGAGCAGGTCTTCAAGAACAGCCTGACAGGTCTTCCGATCGGCGGCGGCAAGGGCGGTTCCGACTTCGATCCGAAGGGTAAATCCGACAATGAAATCATGCGTTTCTGCCAGAGCTTCATGACAGAGCTTTACAGACATATCGGTGCAGACACAGACGTACCGGCCGGTGATATCGGTGTAGGCGGACGTGAGATCGGTTTCCTTTATGGCCAGTATAAGAGGATCACAGGCCTTTATTCAGGCGTTCTTACAGGCAAGGGACTTACATACGGCGGTTCTCTCGCAAGAACACAGGCTACAGGCTACGGACTTCTTTATCTGACCAAAGAGCTCCTGAAGATCAACGGTATCGACATTGCAGGCAAGACAGCAGCTGTTACAGGCGCAGGCAATGTAGCGATCTACGCGATCGAGAAGGCTCAGCAGATGGGTGTTAACGTTGTGACATGCTCTGATTCCACAGGCTGGATCTATGATCCGGAAGGAATCGATGTTGCGCTTCTTAAGGAAGTCAAGGAAGTTAAGCGCGCACGCCTCACAGCATACGCAGAGGCTCGTCCGAGCGCTGAGTATCATGAAGGCAAGGGTGTATGGGCAGTCAAGACAGATCTGTATCTGCCGTGCGCTACACAGAACGAGCTTCCGCTCGAGGGAGCAAAGGCACTTGTTGCAAACGGCACGATCGCTGTATGCGAAGGCGCTAACATGCCGACAACACTTGAAGCTACCCAGTATCTGCAGGCCAACAACGTGATCTTCGCACCGGGCAAGGCTGCAAATGCAGGCGGTGTTGCCACATCCGCTCTTGAGATGAGCCAGAACTCCGAGAGACTGTCCTGGACATTTGAGGAAGTTGATGCAAAACTTGAGCAGATCATGATCAATATTACACATAACATTGATGAAGCAGCCAAGAAATATGATATGGCCGGCAACTATGTTGCAGGTGCCAATATCGCAGGTTTCCTGAAAGTTGCCGAAGCAATGAAAGCTCAGGGTGTTGTATAATCGGTTCCGTACATAGAAATGACAGGGGGGCTGCTGCTTTATGCATGCAGCTCCCTTTAAGTTACTCTTAAAAAAGATAAAAAAATTATTTTTGTAAAAATTGAAGGAAAAAAAGGAAATCTTTCCTTTTTAGGGAAAATTTAAATACAGACTCGTTCTCACCCATATGTTTCGGAGATTGAAAATGACAGTGATTATTCGTGAAGAACTGGAACGCAGGGAACTTCTGACATTGAGTCCTTATGCGCAGGCTTCTGTGAACACACGAGGGAGATGTGCCTTTGAGGACGAATGCGATATACGCACCGCCTTCATGCGTGACCGCGACAGAATTGTCCACTGCAAATCATTCAGAAGGCTGAAGGATAAAACCCAGGTCTTTCTTGCACCTCAGGGAGACCATTACCGGACCCGGCTGATGCACACCCTTGAAGTTTCCCAGACTTCAAGGACAGTGGCCAGATGCCTGCGTCTGAATGAGGATCTCACAGAGGCGATCGCGCTGGGACACGATCTGGGGCACACCCCCTTCGGCCATGCCGGTGAGAGGGCGCTCAACGCCATCTGTCCGCTTGGCTTTAAGCACAGTAAACAGAGTCTTCGGATCGTTGATATCCTGGAGAAGGACGGAAGTGGCCTTAATCTGACATGGGAAGTGAGGGACGGTATCCTGAATCACGGGACAAAAGATCATCCTTCAACATTGGAAGGTCAGACGGTAAGACTCTGTGACAAGATCTCTTATATTCATCACGATATGGACGATGCCGAGCGGGCCGGGATCCTGTGCGAGGAGGATATACCTCTTCACCTTCGGAATTTGCTTGGGAAGTCGACACGCGAGAGGCTGAATACATTTGTCCACGATATCGTGAGGAATTCGACAGACCGGGACATGGTATGCATGTCCGGAGAGATCGAGGAGGCAATGCGTGAACTCCGGAATTTTCTTTTCAGGAACCTGTACACCAATGATATGGCGAAGAGCGAGGAGAAAAAAGCACAGGTCATGCTCAGCGAACTGTATCGGTATTATGTGACACATTCGGCAGATCTGCCGGAGGATTTCCGTCGTCTGATCGATGAACAGGGAGAAACTCTGGAGCGGGTCGTGTGTGATTATATATCGGGCATGACAGATCAGTATTCCATGTCCAGATTCAGAGAGCTTTTTATTCCGAAATCATGGAGTAAGATCTGAGAGGAGGAAAGGCGCACTTCATGCGATATTCAGAAGACTTGATTGATGAAGTCCGGTCGCGGAATGATATTGTGGATGTGATTGGCGGATATGTGAACCTGAAACGTACAGGCAGCAATTATGTCGGTCTGTGTCCCTTCCATAATGAGAAGACGCCCTCTTTTTCCGTGAACAGAGCGAAGCAGATGTATTACTGCTTCGGCTGCCACGCCGGCGGGAATGTCATAACGTTCATGATGGAATATAACAATATGACATTTACGGAGGCACTGCAGTTCCTGGCGGACCGGGCCGGCGTCACGCTTCCGCAGATGGAATTATCGAAAGAAGCAAGGGAGCAGGCGGATAAGAAGTCAGCCCTCCTGGACATACATAAAAAAGCAGCTGCCTATTATTATTATGCTCTCTATCAGCCGGAAGGCAGGACCGGACTGGAATACCTGAGGAACAGAGGACTTACGGATGATACGATCCGACGGTTCGGACTGGGCTATGCCGGGAGGAACGGAGGCCTGTACCGATATCTGAAAAGTAAAGGATTCTCAGATGAGCTTCTCAGGGAGTCGGGACTCTTTACATTTGATGAAAAAAAGGGTGCCGTCGACAAGTTCTGGAACCGGGTCATGTTCCCGATCCCGGATGTTAGGGGAAAGGTGATCGGATTCGGCGGACGTGTCATGGGAGACGCGAAACCGAAATACCTGAATTCACCGGATACATCTCTGTTCAATAAGAGAAAACATCTTTTCGGACTGAACATCGCCAGGGCGACACGGAGAAAGTTCATCATTCTGTGTGAAGGCTATATGGATGTTATCACGATGCATCAGGCCGGGTTCGACAACACGGCAGCTTCACTCGGAACGGCTCTGACGGATGGACAGGCGGCACTCCTGAAGAGATATACGGAAAATATCTTTCTTCTGTATGATTCCGATCAGGCCGGAAGGATGGCCGCTCTTCGGGCGATCCCGATCCTGAAGAGTGCAGGGATATCCGCCAGGGTAGTGGATCTTTCGCCTTACAAGGATCCGGATGAATTCATCAAGGCTCTCGGAGCCGATGAGATGGAGAAGAGACTGTCCGAGGCCAGCAATGCCTTTATGTACGAGGTCGCTGATCTGGAGACACAGTTCAGAATGGACGATCCGCAGGAGAAGACAAAGTTCCAGCGGGAGGTAGCCAGAAAGCTTACAGGCATACCGGAGGAACTCGAGCGGGAGAATTATATCGAGGCTGTCTCGAGAAAATACCGTATTCAGCCGGATGCCCTCAGAAGACTTGTCAATCGACTGGCTCTTACGGAAACGGGACAGGGGACGAGGGACAGGACGTATGCTGCAGAAGGTGAGAGCGGCAGGATGAGACCGGTCAGGGAAGATGGCATTGTCCATTCCGAAAAACTGATGCTTACTTATCTGGCGAATTATCCGGAGGCATACAGAGCTACTCGTGAACTTCTCGGTCCCGCGGATTTTTCGGATCCTCTGTGCAGAGCCATTGCAGAAGGGCTTTATGAACAGCTGGAATCGGGAGAAGTGAGCGAGGCAAAGCTCGTCAGTTTATATACGGATGCGGAGACCCAGCGAATGGTCGCAGGGCTTTTCAATACAACCATATCCACGAAAACTTCCGCAGAACAGGATATTGCATTCACGGATACGGTCGTCCGGATCATGAACGCAAGTAATGACCGGAGGATCAAAAACTGGGACGGGAAAGACGCAGCGGTCCTTATGGAGCTGGTTTCCCGCAAGAAGAAACTTGAAGAATTCAGGAGTGGAGGAAAAATCCTCCGTCTTGAAGCATGAAGGGGGATAATACATGACAGAGAACGAAGTAAAGTTTGCAGAGAAACTTACAGAACTCATGGTGAAAGCCAAAGAGAAGAAAAATGTCCTTAACTATAAGGATATCGGAGATGCGTTCAAGGGAATGCCCTTCACAGCGGAGGACGCGGAGAAGACTCTTGAATTCCTCGAGGCGAACGGAGTAGATGTTCTGAGGATGGAAGAGAATACACATGACGATGAAGTTCTCATGATGTCCGACGATGATGAGATCCGCATTGATGAGGAGGAAGAAGCTGAAATCGATGTAGAGAAAATCGATCTCAGCATTCCGGAGGGCGTATCGATCGAAGATCCTGTCCGTATGTATCTGAAAGAAATCGGCAAGGTACCGCTTCTGACTGCGGAGGAGGAGATCGAGTTATCCAAACAGATGGAACTGGGCGGAGAAATCGGTAAGAAAGCCCAGCAGAGATTGGCGGAGGCCAACCTTCGTCTGGTCGTCTCCATCGCCAAGCGGTACGTCGGAAGAGGCATGCTTTTCCTTGACCTCATTCAGGAAGGAAATCTCGGACTCATCAAGGCTGTCGAGAAATATGATTACCGCAAGGGGTTCAAGTTCTCCACATATGCGACATGGTGGATCAGACAGGCTATTACAAGAGCGATCGCCGATCAGGCCAGAACGATCCGCATTCCGGTCCATATGGTCGAGACGATCAACAAGCTGATCCGTGTTTCCCGTCAGCTGCTTCAGGAGCTCGGACGTGAACCAACCCCGGAAGAAATCGCCGAGGAGATGAACATGTCTGTAGAGAGAGTTCGCGAGATCCTGAAGATTTCTCAGGAACCGGTCTCTCTTGAGACACCGATCGGTGAGGAGGAGGACAGCCATCTCGGAGATTTCATCCAGGATGACAATGTTCCGGTACCTGCGGATGCAGCTGCCTTTACCCTTCTGAAGGAACAGCTGGTCGAGGTCCTCAGCACACTGACCGAGCGTGAACAGAAGGTCCTGCGTCTTCGTTTTGGTCTTGATGACGGAAGGGCCCGCACACTCGAGGAAGTCGGCAAGGAGTTCAATGTCACCAGAGAGCGTATCCGTCAGATCGAAGCCAAGGCGCTCAGAAAACTTCGTCATCCGTCCAGAAGCCGTAAGCTTAAGGACTATCTGGACTGATCGGTTCGCTGAAATAGGACTGTCCTGTTTTTCAGGGCGGATCAACGGAGAAAAAGAATGCATATATCAGAGAGAATTCAGACGATCGTAAATATGGTCACGAGCGGACATGCCGTGTGCGATGTCGGATGCGACCATGCCTACACGTCGATTGCTCTTGTGACAAATGGCAGATGCCCATATGCAGTGGCCTCGGATGTACGTCCGGGGCCACTTGCGGCTGCGAAGACCAATATTGAGTCGGCCGGTGTCAGCGACAGGATCAGGCTGTGTCTTTATGATGGCGTACCAGCCGATGTGCACGACTCTCTTCCGGCAGGAAAGCGCACGCTTGTCATCACCGGTATGGGAGGGATGCTGATCTGTCAGATCCTGGAGAAGGCAGGAGAGAGGGCGGCGGCATTTGACGAAATGGTCCTCTCCCCGCAGTCCGATCCGGACCGTGTCAGATATCGTCTCGCGGAGATGGGATTTGTCATCAAAGACGAGGCGATGCTGATCGACGAGGGAAAGTACTATGTGGTCATCCGGGCGGAGCATGCGGAGGATTTATGTCCGGAGATGACACAGGCAGAAGCAATGTATGGACCGGTCCTTCTTAAAAAGCAGGATCCTGTGCTGCGTACATATCTGACCAGGCAGGAGAATGTTTTCAGGAAAGTAATGGATAATCTCCGGAAAGCGGGACGCGGTCCGGATGACGCAAGATACCGGGAAATTACGGAGGAACAGGAGGTACTACTTGAAGCTTGCAGATATTATGAGGACAATTGAGGAGGATTTTCCGAAAAGTCTGGCTGTGGACTGGGACAATGTCGGCCTTCTCGTGGGGGATGAGGAAGCTGAGATCAGAAAAGTCCTCATCAACCTGGATGTGACAGATGCCGCAGTGGAGCGCGCGGTGAAGGAGGGGGCAGATCTGATCCTGACCCATCATCCCCTGCTTTTCAGACCGCTGAAGACCGTAACAGAGCAGGATTTTATCGCTGCCCGTGTGAGAAAACTGATCCGGAATGATATCAACTATTATGCCATGCATACCAATTTCGATATTGCGGGTATGGCTGATCAGAATGCTGTCGATCTGTCCCTTCGGGAACCTGAAGTTCTGGAAGAACTGGGAACATATGAGGACGGACGTGCCTATGGGCTCGGCAGGATAGGGTTGCTCCCGGAGGAGATGACTTTAAAGGAGCTGGCAGGGCATGTTAAGGATGTGATGAAACTGGATGCGGTCCGGGTATACGGTGATCCCGAAAGAAAGGTCCTGCGGGTGGGTGTGAGCTCCGGTGCGGGAAAAAGTGCGGTAAATGACGCTCTGAGAAAACATGCTGATGTCCTTATAACCGGTGATCTGGATTATCACACGGCGATTGATGCAGATGCCCGGGGCCTGGCCATGATCGATGCAGGACATTACGGAACAGAGTTCACGTATATTTCCTTTATGGAAAAGTATGTGAAAGAGAAGTTCCCGGAACTTGATGTTCTTACGATGCAGATTGTTCAGCCGTATCATATCGTTTAACGAATGAACAGCCGGCTGACGGAGACATTTCTCCAACATGGAAGTCTGAGTCTTATACAGAATCATTAAAAGCAGGAGGCGCTTATGGATATAAAAATCACAGTCGCAGGCAAGTCGGCTTATTATAAGAAAGGCACCTCCTTTCTGGAAATCGCCGAAGATTTTCAGAAAGATTACAGGTATCCGATCGTGCTTGCGAACGCGAACGGAAAACTGCAGGAGCTTTTCAAGACGCCGGATCAGGATACCGAAGTGGAATTTCTGACGACCGGCGACAAAATCGGCAACAAGACGCTCAGACGAAGCATTTCAATGCTCTTTATCGCGGCTTGTTCCAAAACAGGGACAGAAAGTGATCCTGTGCGTGTAATACTGCATTTCTCGCAGAATTCAGGTTTTTATTACACTCTGAAGGGACATGAGATCACGGAGGAATACCTGCATGAGATCGAAGGGATCATGCGGGAGATGGTCCGGAGAAAGTGCAGGATCAACAAGACTGTGTTCGGAACGGATCAGGCAATTTCCAGATTCGCCGAGCTCGGTATGCATGATAAGGTAAAGCTGTTCAGGACAAGACTGAATTCCAATGTTAATATCTATGAACTGGACGGGTATCAGGATTACAACTATGGATTTATGACATATGATACCTCTCTGCTGGGAAATTTCAGTCTTCACAAGTATCAGGACGGAATCGTGCTGATGATGCCCACGACAGCAAATCCTGACAAGGCAGGGGAATTTGTTCCGGAGGATAAGCTTTTCGATACTCAGCGCCTGGGAGAAGAGTGGGCGGAAAAGCAGGGAATCGACTGTGTCGGTGACCTGAACGAACAGATCATTAACGGCAACATGAAGCAGATGATCCTGATCTCGGAGGCCCTGCAGGAAGGACGTATTGCCCAGATCGCGATGGACATCAGGGAAAAGGGCGGAATAAAGTTCGTCATGATAGCAGGTCCGTCTTCATCCGGAAAGACGACATACTCCCAGAGACTTTGCACGCAGCTTTCGGCGCTGGGGTTCGTTCCGCATAGTATCAGTGTGGATAATTACTTTATTCCCAGAGCACAGGTGCCGCTCGATGAATACGGGCAGAAAGACTATGAGTCGCTTCGGGCTGTCGATGTAAAGACGTTCAACGAAGATATGACGAAGCTGCTTTCAGGTGAGGAGATAGATCTTCCGACCTATGATTTCATCTCGGGTACCAGGATCTATACCGGGGAGAAACTGAGACTTGGTCCGGATGAGATCCTTGTGATCGAAGGCATTCACTGCCTGAATGATGATTTAAGTTACACGCTGCCGGCTGAAAGCAAGTATAAGATTTATATCAGTGCTCTGACACAGGTCAATGTCGATGAGCATAACCGGATCCCTACGACGGACGGACGCCTTTTGCGCAGGATCGTCAGGGATCACAGGACGCGAGGGTACTCTGCCGCCAACACACTGGCCATGTGGGATTCCGTACGTCGAGGAGAAGAATCGTATATATTCCCGTTCCAGGGATCCGCGGATGTGATGTTCAACTCAGCTTTGCCCTACGAGCTGGCCCTGCTGAAGCTCTACGCGCAGCCGCTGCTCCTGCAGGTACCGAAGGATCATCCGCAATATTTCGAAGCGCATCACCTGCTGAAATTCCTGGATTATTTTGTTACGATCCCGCCGGATGACGTGCCTCAGAACTCGATTCTCCGGGAATTTATAGGAGGAGGATGTTTCCATCTGTAAGTTCTGCTTTGCAATCTGCGGATAAGTATGCTATGATAATGCCTCGGCAGGACATACGATCGCGGCTGACTTCGTCAGGTGAGGAAAGTCCGGGCTCCGCAGGGCAGGGATGCCGGATAACGTCCGGCGGGAGTAATCCCCGGGAAAGCGCAACAGAAAACAACCGCCGCCTCTGGCGGTAAGGGTGAAAAGGCAGTGTAAGAGACTACCGCCTGGCTGGTAACAGGCAGGGCATATGCAAGCCCCATCCGGAGCAAGACCAAACATAGGCAATACGGCGGCCCGTCGTGCCTTGGGCCGGTCGCTTGAGCCGTCCGGTAACGGACGGCCTAGATAGATGATCGTACACGACAGAACCCGGCTTATCGTTCTGCCGATTTATCAGAATATTCGATGAGGAACAAAAAAGAGGTTGACGCGGGAAGTGATTGCTTTCCGGGCAGCCTCTTCTTTTTTTAAGGAGACTGTTCCTGAGGTACAGGCAGCTCCGGTCGCTTAAGGATCGCTTAAGGAACGCATCACGACTCTTTGTGCTTTCTACCATTGTTTTTATCCATGAAAAAACTTATAATAAAAAAGAGAGTATGTCTGATATGAGAAAGAGTATTTTACGTAACAGGAAGTCATAAATTAGCCCGGGCACACTGATAAGGATAAGTGTGCTTCTTTTTATGGGCAGCGGGAAAGGCTGGGAAATATAAAATGGCAGTGACAACATTTGCAGCAATCGACATCGGTTCCTATAATGTGACGATGGAGATCTTCGAAATAACGAAGAAGAATGGTCTCAAGTCCCTGAATATCGTGAGAAAAAGACTTGAGCTTGGGAAGGACACCTACACCAGAAAGATGATCTCCCCGGAAGTTCTTGATGAGCTTACCAATATCCTCATGGACTACAGCAATATTATGAAGGAGTACGGTGTTACCGCTTATCGTGCCTGTGCCAAGACCGCGGTCCGCGAAGCCCGAAACTATCTGCTGGTCCGCGAACATATCAGAAATAAGACGGGAATAACGGTCGAGATCCTGTCCAACTCCGAACAGAGATTTCTCACCTATAAATCGATCGCTTCAAGAGGAGAGGAATTCGAAAGGATCATCGGGAAAGGGACTGCCATCATCGATGTGAGCGGCGGGAGCATTCAGATCTCTCTTTTCGACAAGGGGACGCTCATTACCGCGCAGAATCTTCATCTTGGGCTCCTTCGGATATCGAGCCGTCTGGCCACGATCCAGAACCAGACGACGCATCCGGAGCGCATTATCGACCAGTTCATCCGCAAGGACATCCTGAACTTTAAGAGAATGTATCTCAAGGAGCGCAACATTGATACGATCATTCTGGTAGGAGACTACTACACGAATCTCGTGTTCCAGAACCGTATGGATCAGAATAAGATCGAGAGTGCAGAGGAATATTATCTGTGGTATGAGAAAATTGTTCGTATGTCTCCGAACCATGCGGCCGAATACCTTGGCGTCGGCACGGAAGTGGCAGGTGCCATCATTCCCATGGCCGTTCTCTACAGGCGTCTCATTGAAATTTTCGGCGTGGATAATATCTGGCTGCCGGGCATTCAGATCACGGACGGTATCGCCTATGATTACGCATTGAAGGCCAAAATCATCCGCTCCCAGCATGACTTTGAAAAAGATATCCTCATGGCCGCGAAGCATATAGCCAAGAGATTTGCGGGAAACAAGCCTCACACGGAAAAGATCATGGAAATTGCGGATGCGATCTTCAAGGCAGTGCGCAAGGATTCCGTGCTCGGACCGCGTGACCGCCTGCTGCTGAAGGTTGCCTGCCAGCTGAATGACTGCGGCAAGTATATCAGTCTTGTCAACGTGGCGGAGTGCTCCTATAACATCATTATTTCAACTGAAATCATCGGTCTTTCCGACAATGAGAGAAAAATCATTGCCAATACCGTGAAGTTCAATACCAAGCCGTTTGAATTTTACGGGGAGAACAATGACGGGCTTACGGAATATGATTTCCTGAGGGTCGCGCAGCTTACCGCCATATTGAGGATGGCGAACAGCCTGGATCAGAGTTATCTCCAGAAGATCACAGAGATACATACCCTCAGAAAAGATGACCGCATGATCATTGAAGCGAGAGTGAAGGATGACTTTACGCTGGAAAAAGGTCTTTTTGAACTCAACATAGAATTCTTTGAGGATATGTTCGACATTAAACCGGAACTGAAAGTAAGGAAGGCAAATGCGTAATTGCCTCAGATCAGCAGATTGTTCTTTAAATAGAGGAGAAGATTGCCATGGCACCGAAAAGTGATCAGAATAAAGAGAATAAAAAAGACACCAATGAGATGACGAAGGCTCCGTCTGAAATCAATTTCAGAAATCCGGAGTATTACAGGAATCGTGAGCTTTCCTGGCTCGAATTCGACGAGAGATGCCTGTCGGAAGCGAGAGACCGGCAGCTGGTCCCGCTCTTCGAGAGGGCAAAATTCCTCAGCATTACAGCTTCCAATCTCGATGAGTTCAATATGGTCCGCGTTGCATCTCTTAAAGATCAGGTCCATGCGGGCTATACCAAAAAAGATATCGCGGGAATGACAGCTTCCGAGCAGCTGTCTGCTATCTCTGCGAGGATGCATACATTTGTTAAAGACCAGTACAACACCCTGAACAGATCCCTCATTCCTTCTTTCGAGAAGGCAGGTCTTGAGATCATCAGTGACTATGAGGACCTGACAGAGAGCCAGTGCGCTTTTCTCGATGAATATTTCGAGCTCAATATTTATCCGATCCTGACACCCATGGCCATGGATTCGTCCCGGCCATTCCCGCTTGTCCGCAATAAGACGCTGAATATCGGTGCGCTTATTGCGCAGAAGGAGACCAAAAAGAAGAAAGAGACATTTGAATTCGCCACTGTGCAGGTACCTGCAGTGCTCCCGAGGCTCATCAGTCTCCCGGATGCTGAGGATGGCCATAAAGTGATCATTCTTCTCGAGGAAGTGATCCGCAAGTATATCGGCAAGCTTTTCCAGCATTATCGCGTCCTCTGCGCATACCCGTACAGAATTATGCGGAACGCGGAACTCGATGTCGATGAGGATGAGGCGGAAGATCTTCTGAAGGAGATCCAGAAGCAGCTCAAGAAGCGTCAGTGGGGTGAAGTGATCCGCCTGGAGATCGCGGAAGGGGTCGACAAGAGACTGCTCAAGATCCTGGTAAAAGAATTTAATGTTTCTCAGGAAGATATATTCTTCATTCCGGGCCCGATCGATCTGACATTCCTTATGAAACTGTACGGACTTCCGGGCTTTGATGCCTATAAGACACCGAAATATACGCCGGCCCCGGTCCTGGAATTCTCCGATCATGATGATATCTTTGAGGTAATCCGAAAGAAGGATGTATTCGTCCACCATCCGTATATGAGTTTTGACCCGGTCGTCCGCTTTATTCAGAAAGCGGCATCCGATCCGGATGTTCTGGCGATCAAGCAGACCTTGTACCGTGTGAGCGGAGACTCTCCGATCGTCGCGGCGCTGGCACGCGCAGCTGAGAGCGGAAAGCAGGTCACGGTCCTTGTTGAACTGAAAGCCCGTTTCGATGAGGAACATAATATTGTATGGGCGAAGATGCTTGAAAAAGCAGGCTGCCACGTGATTTACGGTCTCCTCGGCCTCAAGGTGCACAGTAAGATCACGATGGTGATCCGTCGGGAGGAGGACGGCATCCGCCGCTATGTCCATCTGGGGACCGGTAACTATAATGATTCAACAGCAAAACTTTATACAGACTGCGGTATTTTCACCTGTGACGCGCAGATCGGCGCGGACGCAACGGCAGTATTCAACATGCTTTCCGGTTATTCGGAGCCTGAAAAGTGGTTCCGCCTGCTGGTCGCTCCGATCTGGATGAAGAACAGCTTCCTTCACATGATCAGACGGGAACAGGCCAATGCCGAAGCCGGCAAGAAAGCCTTTATCAGGGCCAAGATGAATTCCCTGTGCGATCCGGATATCATTGAAGCACTCTATCAGGCATCCCATGCCGGCGTTCAGATCGATCTGCTGATACGCGGCATCTGCTGTCTTAAGACCGGCATACCGGGAGTGTCGGAGACGATCCATGTCCGCTCGATCGTCGGCAATTTCCTTGAGCATTCCAGGATTTTCTGGTTCTGCAATGACGATAACGATGAAGTGTTCATGGGATCGGCTGACTGGATGCCGAGAAATCTCGACAAGCGTGTTGAAATCGTCTTCCCTGTCCTCGATGAGGATATCCGGAAAGAAGTTATGCATGTGCTCGATCTGGAATTCGAGGACAATGTGAAAGCGCATCTTCTTCAGCCGGACGGGGCCTATGTCAAGCAGGATAAGAGAGGGAAGAAGCTGGTCAACTCCCAGGATATTTTCTGTGCAGAAGCCTGGGACCGCGTGCCGGTCACGCAGAGCGCGATTGAGACCAGAAGATTTATTCCGGCAGAGCCGCCGATCGTATTCGACGAAGAGGAAGCATCAGAAGAAAACTGATCCAGAGAGTCGCGGCAGTCTCTTTTAAAAGGCAGTAAAATTTGACGCAGAAAGATAAATCAGACGATATATAAGAAGATATATAAAAAGAAATATAAGAAATATAAGAAACATAAGAAGAGATAAACCGAAAAAATAACAGAAGACATAACAGGAAAGAGGACGGAAAGTATTTATGAAATATGATTATCTTATAGTCGGTGCAGGTCTGTTCGGAGCGACATTTGCACATGAAGCACGCAAACACGGCAAGACATGTATCGTGATCGATAAGCGGCCGCACATTGCCGGAAACATTTACTGCGCGGAGGAGGAAGGCATTCTGATCCATCGCTACGGGGCCCACATTTTCCATACTTCTGATGAGAAAGTATGGCAGTTCGTCAACCAATTCGTAACGTTCAACAACTTTATTAACAGTCCGATCGCTGTCTATAAGGATGAACTTTACAACCTCCCGTTCAATATGAACACCTTCTCAAAAATGTGGGATATCCGTACACCTGCGGAAGCGAAAGCCGTCATAGCAAAACAGATCAGTGACCTGAATATCGATGAGCCGAAGAATCTTGAGGAGCAGGCCTTAAAGCTCGTCGGTCGGGATGTCTATGAAAAGCTGGTCAAAGGATATACGGAGAAACAGTGGGGAAGACCGTGCACCGAGCTTCCGGCTTTTATCATAAAGCGTCTTCCGCTCCGGTTCACTTACGACAACAATTACTTCAGAGACCCCCATCAGGGTATCCCGAAAGAGGGTTACAATGTTCTGGTGGAGAAGCTTCTGGGAGACTCTGAGGTCCTTCTGAATACCGAATACAGAGATTTCGCGGCTCAGAATCCTGATATCGCCGAAAAGACGGTTTATACCGGAATGATCGATGAGTTCTATGATTTCTGCTATGGCAATCTGGAATACAGAAGTGTACGCTTCGAGGATGAGCATTACGATACCGATAACTATCAGGGCAATGCGGTCGTCAATTATACGGAGAGCGTGGTCCCCTATACAAGAATCATTGAACACAAGCATTTTGCATTCGGAACACAGCCTACGACCATCATTTCGAAAGAGTATCCGAGTGAGTGGAGACCGGGCGTGGAGCCGTATTATCCGATCAATAATGAAAGGAATAACGAGCTCTATAAAAAATATCAGGCATTGGCAGAGAAAGAAGAAAAAGTGATCTTCGGCGGCCGTCTCGGTACATATCGTTATTATGACATGGACAAGGTCATTGCCGCAGCACTTGAAGCTGCCGGGAAGGAATTTGCCTGAATCTGTGAGACGACGGGAGAGAAGTCCGTTCAGTCAGCCGGTCTAAGCAGGCGTTCAGGTAAATCGAAAAGGAGATTGATATGAAAGAACGGAAGAGTTTCATCCTTCGAGGGACAATTGTATACAGCGAGAGCATGACAGAACTTAAAACACTTGAAGACGGTTATGTTGTATGTGAAAATGGCATCTGCTCCGGGGTATATGAGACTCTTCCGGAAAGATATGCCGATTTCACGCTGGAAGACTACTCCGGAAATCTGATCATACCCGGGCTGGTGGATCTGCATGTACATGCATCACAGTACCCGTTCCGGGGGCTCGGAATGGATATGGAGCTGCTTGAATGGCTGAACGTCAATGCTTTCCCGGAAGAATCCAGGTTCGGGAGAGAACCGGGATACGCGGACAAAGCTTACGAACTGTTCGTCAGGGACATGAAAAGAGGTGCTACGACCAGAGCTGTGGTATTTGCCACCGCGGATGTCGATTCGACGGTCTGCCTCATGGAGAAGCTTGAGGAAGCAGGTCTGGTGACGTATGTCGGGAAGGTCAATATGGACCGGAATGTGGCGGATTACTATATCGAGACCACGGAGGGATCGCTTCTGGCAACGGAAGAGTGGCTTGATAAGGCGGCAGAGCGTGAATTTGTGAATACCTACCCTGTCATTACGCCCCGTTTTACTCCCTCCTGCAGCGATGAGCTCATGAAAGGGCTGGGACAGATCGCTGAAAAGTATGACCTTCCGGTCCAGTCCCATCTGAATGAGAATCCGTCCGAGGTCGAATGGGTCGCTGAACTTTGCCCTGACGCAGGAAGTTATTCTGATACTTATGCACGGTACGGGCTTTTCGGGAAGGGCACAACGACGGTCATGGCCCACTGCATCTATAATACCGATGAGGAAGTGGAGCTTATGCGTGAGAACGGCGTGTTCGTTGCCCACTGTCCTCAGTCCAACATGAATATCGCATCGGGCATCGCTCCGGTCCGCAGGCTGCTTAAGGCGGGGATCCGCGTGGGGCTCGGTTCGGATGTGGCCGGGGGCAGCGAGACTTCTATTTTCGCAGCCATGAAGGATGCCATTCGGGTCTCAAAGCTGAACTGGAGACTTGTCGATCAGGATGCGGCTCCGCTGACTCTGCCGGAGGCATTCTTTATGGCAACAGCGGGAGGCGGAGAGTTTTTCGGAAAGGTGGGTACCTTTAAGGAAGGATATGAATTCGACGCGGTCGTTCTGGATGACAGCAGTATCGAGACGACGCGTGATCTGACAGCGGCCGAGCGGCTGGAGAGAGTTGTCTACTGTTCGGATGATCGGAATGTGAAGGAGAAATATGTAAGGGGCTGGAAAGTATGACGCCCTTTAAGAAACAGAAAAAGGGGATGTCGCATTAAGCATTATATGCAAAAATATTCATTCAGGGACCGCTCGCGCTTAGTCCTCGCGCAGCGGTACTAATAAATTTTCTGCACTTTCGTTTGAAAATTTAAAGTACCGGCGCTGTGGATGTCCCTTCATGAATATTTATGCACTTTTCTGCTTATTGCGACAGCCTCTTTTATTTTTTCACCTTTCAGTAACGGACATTATTCGAATATACGCTTCCGGCCTCTCTCCTCAAGTTTCTGAAGAACATCCGCAGGATCCCTGAACTTCTCAAGAAGGATCATCGCCGCGATGATATAGGGCTTGAAGCTTGCCTGCTTGTAGAGCGGATCGCGATAGCGGTCGAAGACAGAGGCATCGACCTCGCCCTCTTCACAGCTCACGCCGGAGATATCTGCCGGCAGGCAGTGGAGATAGAGTGCCTTGCCGTCTTTGGTCGTTGCCATGAGTTCTTCGGAGCAGGTCCAGTCCTTATGCTGCGCGTTCTGGGCAAGCAACTCTTTCTCAAGAGCATCGATGCCATCGAAGTCGCCTTCGCCGTAGAGATTCGTTCTCTTTTCCATGGCTGCGTAGGGCGCCCAGCTCTTCGGATAGACGATGTCCGCATCCTTGAAGGCTTCCGCCATGCTGTTCGTTTTGGAGTAGGAACCGCCGGAGGCAGCTGCGTTCTTTCTTGCGACTTCCTCGACCTCAGGCATGACATCGTAGCCTTCGGGATGAGCGAGGACGACATCGGCCCCGAGTCTGGTGAGAAGTCCGATCGCGCCCTGCGGGACAGAGAGCGGCTTGCCGTAGGACGGAGAGTATGCCCAGGTCATTGCAATTTTCTTGCCCTTAAGATTTTCAATTCCCCCGAATTCATGAATAATATGAAGTGTGTCCGCCATGAGCTGTGTCGGGTGATCGATATCGCACTGAAGATTTACGAGAGTTGGTCTCTGCTCGAGAATACCGGCCTCATATCCTTCCTGAACGGCTGTGGTCACTGCATGCATGTAAGCATTGCCCTTGCCGATATACATGTCATCGCGGATACCGATGACATCAGCCATGAAGGAAATCATATTGGCTGTCTCTCTGACGGTCTCACCGTGAGCAATCTGCGACTTCTTTTCATCCAGGTCCTGAACTTCCAGTCCGAGGAGGTTGCAGGCGGATGAGAAAGAGAAGCGTGTGCGCGTGGAGTTGTCACGGAAAAGGCTGACGCCGAGACCGGAATCGAATACTTTTGTCGAAATGTTGCGGGAGCGAAGAGAGCGGAGAGCGTCGGCGACGGTCCAGACGGCCTCGATCTCATCGTCTGTCTTCTCCCATGTGAGGAAAAAGTCATTCAGATACATATTCTCTGTGTCTAAAGATCTGAGTTTTTCGATCATCTCTTCGAAGGTCATATCGTTATATTTCATTTTCTTCTCCTTAGTGTTTTGCTGTTAACTGTGTACATGTGAAAAGATCAAGGCCTTACGAGGATATGAATTTTATTTCACATCTGTTTTGACCGGTTCCGGATTCTCTTCGATATACTGAGTCGGAAGCGCTGCGTACAGAGCCGCACAGGTGACAAGATCCTGCTTGTAGGTCACCTCATTCGGAGCGTGGGCCTGGCTCTCGGCACCCGGTCCGAAGCCGACACACGGAATTCCGTAACGACCCTGAATAGAAACGCAGTTAGTGGAGAATGTCCACTTGTCAACGAGCGGACGGTCTCTCTTTTCCATGGATTCAGGTGTTCCGATCCGCTTGTCGCCGAAGAGAGCCTTATGGGCATCGGTGATGGCTTTGACATGCGGTGCCTGCTCACTGTTGATCCAGGTCGGGAAATAGCACTCTGTCTCATAGGTGAGGCCTGTGTACGCGGGTCTGTCATACATGTACATGGAAACGGTAACATCATCTGCGTACTTGCGGCAGGCCGGAAGCTGCCTGATCTCCTCGAGGCAGGATTCAAATGTTTCCCCGGCCGTCATTCTCCTGTCAACGGAGATTGAACAGCTGTCCGCGACCGCGCAGCGGCTCGGCGATGTGAAATAAATCTGGGAGACTGTGCAGGTGCCTTTTCCGAGGAACCGGGCGTCCACATAATGGTCCGGGTTGTACTTCGGATTCAGCATCTTGATGAGACCCTTGATCTCAGTATCGTCGGCATCGTCATTTTCATTGAGTGCTTTGACCTGCGTGATGACTTCAGCCATTTTCTCGATCGCGTTGCTGCCGCGCTCCGGAGCACTGCCGTGGCAGGAGATGCCGTGCATATCAACGCGGATCTCCATACGTCCTCTGTGTCCTCTGTAGATACCGCCGTCTGTCGGCTCTGTGGAGACTGCAAATTCCGGGGTGATCCCGTCTTCCTTGTGGATATACTGCCAGCAGAGACCGTCACAGTCTTCCTCCTGAACGGTTGCCGTGACAAGGATCGTAACATCCTTCGGAATGAGATCCATCTCTTTCATCATTTTTGCGGCATAGACTGCGGATGCAATGCCGCCCTCCTGATCGGAACCGCCGCGACCGCCGATGAGGGTATCTGTCTCGAAGCCCTTGTAGGGGTCGAAATTCCAGTTGTCAATATTGCCGATTCCGACCGTATCGATGTGTCCGTCGAAGGCGATGATGCGGGGACCGTCTCCCATAAATCCGAGACAGTTTCCTTCCGGATCGATCTCGACCTTATCGAATCCGACTTTTTTCATTTCCTCTGCTATTCTTTTTATGACGAGTTCCTCTTCGCAGCTCTCACTGGGCAGTGCGATCATATCGCGGAGAAAAGCGGTCATTTCTTTCTCGTAACCCTTTGCTGCTTCAAGAATCTTGCTGTAGTCCATGTGTTTTCCTCCTGTTAGTATCGATTATGTTTCATTTGTTAATATCCACATAACTGTAAAGAGTGTATTTTGAAATTCCGAAGAATTTGGAAACTTTGTCGCCTGATTTGGTGATCAGAAATGCTCCTGAATCATTCAGGAACCGGATGGCCCGGATTTTGTCCTCCTTCGTCATGAATGCGACGGGAACACCGACCAGATCGACCGACTGCTGGATCAGCTCGTCGAGCAGGCTGTTGACATCGCGCGGAATGGATGTCGGATGTCTGTCTGCTTTCAGATCCTCCTGTGTCTGAGTGAGAGATCTGACCGAATTCTCAAAAGCCAGAAGGTTGGTTATGTCATAATTAATGCTGAAGACATAAACCGGATATCCTTCCTCGTTCTTGATATAAATCGTTGTAGATTTCAGGATTTTTCCGTTATCGGTCTTTGTGAGATACGCGTACTGATCTTTCAGCTCTTCCGAATGGGTGCGGATCGCTTCAATTACGGCGTTGGTAGGACTTCCGCCTACTTCCCGGTTCGTGACCTGACCGTTCTCAATGTAGACGATGGAATTCCCGATGTTGCTTTTAGACAGGTCGTGAATAACGATTTCACAGTTGCTTCCGAATTCCCTTGCCACTCCTTTGGCGATCTGTTCAAGCAATGTGAGATAAATATCGCTCATATGGGACCTCCTTTCAGAAAGCAGAGAATCGTTTCAGCTTCAAAAAAGGCGCATAAAATAAGTATAAATAGTAAGTATAAAAATAAGTATAAATTTGTTCTTATAAAAGAATCATACCATAGATTCCCGCAAATGCAATAACCCCTAAAAATTATTTAGACTTTCTTAAAATTTGTTTTTTGGTCATTGCATATAGACGTTTATGATGCTAGAATTTAGACAGGAAAGTATGATAAATCGGTTCAGAAGGCAGGTCTTTATGGTCGTAAATCGGTTCAGAAGGCAGGTCTTCAAGGCCGCAAATCGGTTCAGGAGGCAGGCCTTCATGGCCGCTGCACGTATAGAAAATTTTCAGGAGGCATATATGATCGATCTTAGAATTAATGAAGAAGGACTAAGACATAACATTGAAAGGGCAAAGGCTCAGAACATCATCATCCCGACAATCGCCGAGATGAGGAACCCGGACCTGATTCCGGAGAAAATTAAAGAACAGCTGAAGACAGTCGGTCTCTGGGATGTGAATCCGCTGAATCTTTATCGTATTACATGGAAAAATGAACAGAAGGATGTAGGTGGACTTTTCGGAGGTCCGAACTATATTGTTCTTCCGAGTGAACTGACAGGCGTCAAGGCCAGAATTATCTGTATGATCGGCAAGTGGTTCCCGACAGGCTGCCACAAAGTAGGCGCTTCATTCGGATGTCTCGCTCCCAGACTTGTGACCGGACAGTTCGACTCCGATTATCATAAGGCTGTATGGCCCTCCACCGGCAATTACTGCCGCGGCGGCGCCTTCAATTCAGCCCTGCTTGGCTGCTACTCCATAGCGATCCTGCCGGAAGGAATGAGCCGCGAGCGCTTTGACTGGCTCAAGACGATTGCCAGCGAGATCATTGCGACACCGGGATCCGAGTCCAATGTCAAGGAAATTTTCGACAAGACACATGAGCTTCGCCGGGAGCCGGACTGCATGATCTTTAATCAGTTCGAGGAGATGGGCAACTATATGTGGCATTACAATGTCACCGGTAATGCGATCGCCGAGGCATTTGAAGAGATGAAGGGCGAAAACGGACGTTTCGCCGGTGCGGTCTTCACATCCGGTTCCGCAGGCACCATGGCAGCGGGCGACAGACTGAAAGAGCTCTATCCGAACGCAAAACTGGGCGTCGGTGAGGCTCTGCAGTGCCCGACCCTTCTCAATAACGGATTCGGTGCACACCGCATCGAAGGCATCGGCGACAAGCATGTACCGTGGATCCACAATGTAAAGAACACAGACGTGGTCGTTGATATTGACGATGAGGATTCCCAGAATGTCCTGCGGCTCTTCAACGAGCCGGTCGGACGCAGCTATCTGATCGAACAGGGCGTTGCGCCTGAGTTCGCGGAGCTGCTCGGATACTTCGGTATTTCCGGTATTGCAAATATGCTCTGCGCCATCAAGATGGCCAAGTACTATGAGCTGACAGAAAACGATGTGGTCGCAACCGTCATGACAGACTCTGCCGATATGTACAGATCCCGTATCAAAGAGCTTCAGGATGAGAACGGCGAATATACACACGAGATGGCTGCACTCGATTTCCATACCCATATTCTCGGAGAGAAGACCGACAATATGCTGGAGCTGACCTATGTGGACCGCAAGAGGATCCATAACCTCAAGTATTATACATGGGTAGAGCAGCAGGGAAGAACATCCGAGGAGCTTAATGCCCTTTGGTATGATCAGGAACATACCTGGGATGAGGTCAAGAAGGAAGCGGACAAGGTCGATGATCTGATCCGTGCCTTTAATGAGGAGACAGGCCTGCTGAAGAAGTAACTGAGGATCTGAAACGGGAGGAATGACCTTGAAAAATGTAATCGGTGCTGAATGCACAATTTGCGGAAATGTGGTAGAAGCCACGCCGGATCTCACCGTATGCCCGAAGTGCGGCGGCATCATGGACATCCGGTACGATTATGATTATATTAAGTCAAAACTGACTCCTTACGGGCTGCTTGACAGAGAGGAACGCTCCATGTGGAGATACATGGAGTTCCTCCCGGTAGAAGGCACAAGTAAGGTGAATAAACTGCGGGTCGGCTGTTCTCCGTTCTACAGGGCGGACAGGCTGGCTCAGGAACTCGGCATCGAAACGCTCTATATTAAAGATGACGGGATCAACCCGACATCCTCGCTCAAGGACAGAGCTTCCGCCATGGCGGTCGTCAAGGCGGAGGAAGCCGGAAAGAATATCATCGCATGCTCTTCGACAGGCAATGCGGCAAGTTCTCTTGCCGGAAATGCGGCAGCGGCCGGAATGCAGACCTATATTTTTGTTCCGGAGCGCGCGCCGAAAGGTAAGGTCGCCCAGCTTATGATGTTCGGGGCGACGGTCATCTCCGTGAAGGGAAGCTACGAAGATACCTTCAGGCTCAGTGCGGAGGCGATCGACCGGTGGGGATGGTACAACAGAAATGCGGCCATCAATCCGTATCTTATGGAAGGCAAGAAGACCGTAGCGCTGGAGATCGCCGAGCAGCTGAATTTCAAAATGACGGATTACGTTGCGATTTCCGTCGGGGACGGATGTACGATCGGCGGTCTGTGGAAAGGATTTAAAGATCTGTATGCAGCAGGCTTTATCGACAGGCTTCCGAGAATTATCAGTGTTCAGGCCGAAGGCTGCTGCCCGATCAATACCGCGGCTGCGTCTCATACGGAGAAATGGACACCCCAGCCGGAGAACACCATCGCGGATTCCATCGCCGTCGGCGTCCCGAGAAATCCGATCAAGGCGATCCGTGCCATCGAAGAGTCGAACGGAATCCCGGTCAACGTGTCGGATGAGGAGATTCTTGCAGCCATGAGGCTCCTCGGACGAACACAGGGAGTATTTGCCGAACCTGCCGGAGCGACAGGCACCGCAGGCATCAAAAAGGCGCGTGAACTTGGCCTGATCGAGGAGGGCGCCAGTGTCGTGAGTGTTGTGACCGGAAACGGTCTCAAGGATGTGAACAATGCCATCAGGGCGGCGGGTGAACCGATCGCCATTGCGCCCGAGATGGATCTACTGCTGGATGCATTTGCCAGGAAGGGCGATCCGCACAGATAAAACAGAAAGCGCAAGCTTTCCGCTACGTTCAGACAGTACGGTTCCGGTCAGAAAAGCCGGTTCAAGAACGCCTCAGCGTTCTTGCCGCGGCGTGCGGCGCGTAAGCGCCAAAAAGCATTCAGAATTCTTTAGTGACAAAAAGAAGTCTTTGACATATAATAACTCCTTGGAAAATTGTTAGAGGTTAAGCAAGGAGGCTTAAAAATGATCGAAGGCAGAATTTATAATTTTTCGGCTGGTCCGTCCATTCTTCCGGAAGAAGTGTTACTGAAAGCGCAGAGCGAACTTCTCAACTGTGAAGGATCAGGCATGTCCGTTCTGGAGATGAGCCATCGCTCGAAAGTATTCGATGACATCATCAAAGCTGCGGAGTCCAACCTGCGGAAAGTTATGAATATTCCGGATAACTATAAAGTTCTTTTTCTGCAGGGAGGTGCCAGCGGAGTCTTTGCATCTCTTCCCATGAATCTTGGCAATAAGAACAGGATCGCGGATTACATTGTTTCCGGAAATTTCTCCGGTGCAGCGCTGAAGGAGGCAGGAAAGTATCTTGACGCGAGAGAAGCTGCTTCCACGAAGGCTGAAAACTTTGCCCGCATTCCGTCACAGGAAGAGCTAAGGCTCAGCCCGGATGCCGACTATGTGCATGTATGCTGGAACAACACGATTTTCGGAACAAAGTTCCAGTACATTCCCGATACGGGAGATGTACCGCTCGTTGCGGATATGTCATCCAGTATCCTTTCCGAGCCGGTGGATGTTACGAAGTTCGGTATGATCTATGCCGGTGTTCAGAAGAATCTGGCCCCTGCCGGTCTGGCTATTGTCATCGTACGTGAGGATCTGATCGGCAATGCGATGAACATTACCCCGAAGATCTGGGATTATAAGATCATGGCCGACAAGGAATCCATGATCAACACACCGCCGTGCTTCCCGATTTATTTTGTGAAGCTCGTTACGGATTACATTATGGAGCAGGGCGGCCTTGAGGCCATGAAAAAGCGCAACGAAGAGAAGGCAGCGATTCTTTATGAATATCTGGATTCACAGGACTTCTATAAGGCTGCCGCATGCAGGGAAGACCGTTCCATCATGAACGTCACGTTCCGCACGGGCGATGAGGAGCTTGATAAGGAATTCGTTAAAGGCCAGGCAGCGCACGGCTTCTCGAATCTGAAAGGTCATCGTCTGGTCGGAGGAATGCGTGCTTCCATCTATAATGCCATGCCGAAGGAAGGTGTCTGTGCACTGGTGGAGTACATGAAGGAATTCGCAAAGGCACACTCCTGATCAAAACAATTGTAAAAGTGGTTTTTAACGGAGCCTGAGGACAGTATGTCCCGGGCTCTTTTTTTTGACTTCTTCCGGAGATTTTCCTCATTTTCAGGCAGGAACTCTATACGAAAATGCATGGAACGAAGGTGTCATTGTATGCGGCCCTACTTTACCTGATACGCGAAAAATGCTATATTTAGAGCATCTGATTACGAATACAACAGGAGGTAATTATGGCTATTTTCAGACCATTTAAAGCAGTTCGTCCGAATGAGCAGCTCGCCGATCAGGTCGCAGCTCTCCCGTATGATGTAATGAACAGTGAAGAAGCGAGAGAGATGGTAAAGGGCAATCCTTATTCATTTCTCCATGTAGACAAGGCGGAGGTCGATCTTGATCCTTCCATTGATATCTATGATGCTGCCGTTTATGCCAAGGCATCCGAGAATCTGGAGAAAATGCTGGCAGACGGAGTCAATGTCCGGGAGGACAGACCGGTCTACTATATCTACAGACAGATCATGAATCAACGGGCACAGGCCGGTATCGTCGGATGCGCTTCCATCGATGACTATATGAACAACATTATTAAGAAGCATGAGCTGACACGCGCGGATAAGGAAGAAGACCGCGTGCGTCACGTGGATATCTGCAATGCGAACACCGGTCCGATCTTCCTTACATTCCGTGATAACGGCGACATTCAGAAATTTACGGAGGACTGGATGAGCACACACGAGGCGCTCTATGACTTTACTGCGGAGGATGGCATCCGACACAGTGTCTGGAAAATAGATGATGAGGATGTCCTTGCAAAGCTGGAGGCAGATTTTGCGCAGGTGCCTGCATTTTACATTGCGGACGGCCATCACAGATCCGCGTCGGCGGTCCGTGTAGGACAGAAGCGCAGAGCCGAGCATCCGGATTATGACGGAAGCGAAGAATTCAACTATTTCCTTGCAGTCCTCTTCCCGAGTGAAGAACTCCACATTTTCGATTATAACCGTGTGGTACATGATCTGAACGGGCTTGAGGAGGACGCTTTCCTTGAAGCTGTCAGCTCGAAGTTCGAAATCGAGCCTTTGGGCGGGATGCCAAAGGATAAGGCAGCGGATGATCAGTTCCTCGAGCAGTATCGTCCGGCAGAAAAGCACAGTGTCAGCATGTATCTTTCTGGCAAATGGTACAGACTGACGGCCCGGGAAGGAAGCTTTGACGCGCAGGATCCGGTATCGCGGCTGGATGTCTCCATCCTGCAGACGAATCTGCTTACGCCGGTCCTGGGAATCGGAGATCCGAGGACCGACAGCCGTATCTCGTTCATCGGGGGAATACGCGGTCTTAAGGAACTCGTAAGGCTTGTGGACGGAGGAGCGGCTGTGGCATTTGCCATGTATCCGACAACACTGGATGACCTTATGGACATTGCAGATGCCGGCGCAACGATGCCGCCGAAGTCGACCTGGTTCGAGCCGAAACTGCGCAGCGGTCTGTTCGTCCATTATCTGAGCGACTGACCGAAGCCGGTAGCGCGTCCGAACGAGGCCTGATATAATTGTTTGATAAAATTTGATAAAATTTGTTCAGAAAGTTTTGTCCCTTCTGCGGTCCTGACTCGTATATACAATATATAAAGATATCGGAAATACAGAGTTTTTGAATTTCGGAATAATTGAATAGGGAAACAGTCACTGCTATTAGAAAGGATCAGAATTATGAAAAAATTAACTTCAATTTTGGCACTGATAACAGTCTCGGCATTTGTTTTATCCGGATGCCAGGGGAACGCGGCACAGAGCTCGGCCGGCACACAGGACGCTGCAGGCAAAGCAGTCGAAAGTACACAGGAATCTGTCGGAACAGCAGTCGAGAGTACACAGGAATCTGTCGTAACAGCAGTCGAAAGCACACAGGA
>CAMNDN010000002.1:0-88372 GCA_946535445.1 uncultured Lachnospiraceae bacterium | reverse complement strand
ATGATTATTCAGGCAGAAAGTCAGAAACAGGCAATTGAATTTGCAAAAAATACCGGGTTCAGGACGTCCATTATTTCCATTACTTCAAAGGAAGATGCAAATGTTACCTTTCCGGAAAACCCGAATATTGTATCCATTCTTCATATGAAATTTAATGATCTGACGGAGGAATATGATGAGGAGGGGATTCCTTATGGCCGACCGTTGCCACAGCCGGACGATTTTTTCGGATTAAAGGACTTTGTGGCAGAACTTGCATGCGACATCCTTCTGGTTCAATGCTGGGAAGGCAACTCGAGGTCGGCGGCTGTAGCAACAGCAATCTATGAGTATCGCGGAAAGGAAGACGAACTTCACTTAAAGAGGGACGCATGTCCTAATCCGCTCGTTTACATGCTGGCATGCCGGGAACTTGGGATTTGAGGGTGGATTATTATGGAAAATAATATGAAAAATATATTGATTATCTACACCGGGGGTACTATCGGCATGGTACGTACCAAAAACGGATATGCCCCGGAACGTGGTTATTTTTGCTCCGCACTGGATGCAATCCCCGCACTTCACTCGCCTGAGATGCCGCACTGGGAGCTCTATGAGATGACGCCGCTTCTGGACTCATCGAATATGACAGTGAAAGAGTGGAACAAGATCGCGGAGTTGGTCGCTGACAATTATGAAAAATATGACGGATTCGTTGTGCTTCACGGAACAGATACGATGGCTTACACAGCGTCGGCTCTTTCTTTCATGCTGGAGAACCTCGGAAAACCGATCGTCCTCACAGGTTCTCAGATTCCGCTCTGTGAGCTGAGAAGTGACGGGCGTGATAATCTGATCACATCTATTTTGATTGCTGCGGATGATAAAGTGCATGAGGTTTGTCTGTATTTTGGCGGACACCTCATGAGGGGGAACAGGGCAATGAAATATTCGGCTGATGGACTGATTGCGTTCCATTCTCCGAATTACCCTCTGCTTGCCGAGGCCGGGATTGAAATCCGCTACAATAAAGGAGCTATCCTGCCCAAACCGACAGGATCACTCCGTCTTCAGCCGCTTATGAGTGTTCCGATTGGGGTCATTAAGATTTTTCCCGGTATTCAGTTTCCTCTGTTCGAGTCAATAATGACAGAAAAACTCCGGGGGATCGTCATTGAGACATTCGGTGCGGGAAATATACCCGGTAACGGAAACGCACTTTTGCCTATTATACGAAAAGCTTCAGAGAACGGCACAATACTCGTTGTCTGTTCTCAGTGCCCTCAGGGTACGGTTTTCCTCGGCACCTATGAGACCAGCAGCGCGCTGACAAGTGCCGGTGCCGTGAGCGGTTATGATATCACGACAGAAGCAGCTGTCGCGAAGCTCTATTATCTGTTCAGCTGCGGTTATGATAACGAGACCATAAAAGGTAAGATGGAGAATGATCTGCGTGGGGAAATGCTGAAGCATGACCTGCGTCCGAATGCATGTTGATCAGTAACAGCTTCAAATATTTTTGTTTTCATGAAATCATGAATTGTAGACAGTGACAGACGATTTGAACTGTACTGTAATGCATGTGCCTTGTCCCACCTCGCTCTCCACAATGATTTCCGCGTCATGTATTTCCGCAATATGCTTTACAATGGCTAAACCAAGGCCGGTACCGCCTGTTTCGCGGGACCGGCTTTTGTCGACCCTGTAAAAACGTTCAAAGATCCGTTCCTGCTCGCTCTTCGGTATACCGATCCCACTGTCTAAAACGGAGAGGAAGGGATACCCATATTTCACCCCTGTCCGTACAAGGATGAACCCGTTTTCACGGTTATATTGAATCGCGTTCTGGATCAGGTTCTCGACCAGCTCTTTCACGAGATCGCTGTCTGCTGACAGTACAGCGGACTGACATTTACATGAGAGCGACAGGTGGCGCTTTTCCGCGCTGACCTGAAGGTTGGAACAGCATTTTTCCGCAATGGTCTTTAAATCTACAGGTGCGAATTTTCTCGGCAGCTCCTTATGGTCCAGCTCGGACAGACGTATGATGTCGTTGATGAGAGATAGAAGACGATTGGAATTATGGTGGATTTGCTGTGCCATATACGGCATCTGATCGCTGGTCACCATGCCGTTTTCAATGAGCTCGGCATAGCCGGAGATGGCCGTCAGAGGAGTTTTCAGCTCGTGGGAAATATTGGCCGTGAAATCCTGACGTACGGAAGCAGCCTCCAGAATATTCTCATGCTGGGTACGGATTTTGTCAGCAAAGGGCTGGAGCTCTCTGTAAACAGGGGTCTTTATGGGAGAATCCAGATTTTCTGCCATAACGTACAGCGGTTTCAGAAGATGAAGAGAGAGAAAATGTCCTAAAATGATACAAATCACAAAAAAAACCGCACATATACCGGCAATAACGGGAAGGGAGCTGGTTAGGACACTGGTGATGGAGCTTGCCTGAGAAGATGTGCGAAGGATGGTCCCATCCTCCAATTGAAGGGCATAGTAGAAGGTATTCAGATTAAATGTATCTGAATGGCGTACAATTTCACCGGATCCGTTTTCTATGGCTTTTCGGATCTCCGGGCGGTCCAGATGATTTGCAAGGCCTGAAACATCAGTCCCATTGTCATAAAGTACCGTGCCGTCGCCCGAGATCCAGGTGATCCTCGGATTATCACGTTTCAGTTCTTTAAGGGCAGCACTTTCCACATAGGCATTGACATCCTCTGTCCCTGCATAAGCAGACTGGAAGACACCGGTATCAGCAAGGAGACGGGTGTACAGGGCAAGGTCCTTTTTGACCTGATTCTGGAACAGGTTATAATAGACCAGTGTGATACCGATCGTGGCTGAAAGAACAGCTACAAAAGCTATAAGGGACAGGCACAGATTAATTTTTTGTTTCATGAAATAACATACCCCACATTTCTGACAGTACCGATCTGGCTGCCGCAGGCCCCCAGCTTACGCCTGAGTGACTTGATATGCATATCCACTGTACGTGTCTCTCCGGCATAATTCGTATCCCATACAGCCTGCATGATCGCTTCACGGGAAAGAACGACTTTCGAATTGGTCATCAGGAAGCGGAGAAGCTCGAATTCCTTAAAGGTGAGATCAATCTGTTTTTCGCCTGCATATACCGTATGACGATCCTGATCCAGCCGGATATCCCCCACACAGATCAGGTTGGTATTCTCTGTCGTACGACGGAGCAGTGCCCTCACACGGGAGAGCAGTTCCATAAGGGAAAAAGGCTTACGTATATAGTCATCTGCGCCGCTGTCAAGACCTTTGACAAGATCTATTTCTGTTGTCCTCGCGGTTACCATGATTACGGGAATTTTTGCTGTAGAAGGATTACTTCTGAGTGTACGGATGATTTCATAGCCGTCCTGATCGGGCAGCATGATATCAAGAAGTACAAGATCCGGAATAACTTCTTCCAAAGAACGGAAGAAGTTATCAGCCCGGTCGAAGGCTACAACGTTATAATTGCTGTTTTTCAGAGCAATCGTCTCAATCTCCCGGATACTCTGATCGTCTTCGATAATATAAATTAAAGCCATATATATTCCTTTCCAATTGAGTAATGAATGAAACTCAAAACCGTATAAACTCCTGCACATTCTTTTACGATCGGGTCAGACCTCAGTGTTCCACATGATCTGTATGATCAATGAGTGCATGAGCGATATTGATCGCATGATCGGAGCAACGTTCAAGATCTGAGACCATATCTGTAAAGATTACGCCGGCAACAGGATGACAGATTTCGTTCATCAGACGCTGAATATGGGCATTTATACAATTCGTCTGCAGATCATCGACATGCTGTTCCAGCAGATCTGCTTTTGATAATGTATCTGCATTTTCACTCTCAAAAATGAGGAGAGAGTAGTCTATAGATTTCAGAGCAGCATCGCCCATATCCTGAAGTTCCCCTATTGCGGTATCGGACATGACTGCCTTCTGAGTTTTGCATGTTACGGCATACTCTGCAATGTTTTCCGCATAATCCGAGATCCGCTCTATATCCGATGCTACCAGAAGAAGCTGCGATAATCTGTTCGCGTCATCGGGAGGATATTCGTTCGAACGAAGAGAAATCAGGCGATCCTGGATTTTATCTGTAAGAATATCAATTGTCTCCTCGATCTCTGCTACTGATTGTGCCAGGCGTTCATTTTGAGAGAAAAAGCATCGAATCGCAGTATCAAGACATTCTCTCGCGAGACCGCCCATTCTTAAAAGCTCAAGTTTTGCCTGCTGGATGGCTACCGATGAGGGCAGATCTTCAGTCTGAACAAGATAACGGAGCTTTCTGTCTTCCACAGACCGGCTTTCATCCGGCATGATCGGAACCACTTTCTTTGACAGTGCAATGATTTGATTTGCAAACGGGAATTCGATGATGACCGCGAGGATTGAAAATATAGTATGCGTATTTGCAACCTGGTGACCGACATCCCCGGGGGTAAGATTCTGAATCATTTTGGGGAAGACCGGGAATACCGTGACCAGGATGAGCATCAGGGCAGCACGGACCAGGTTGAACAGGAGGTTCAACACGGCACTGCGCTTGCCGTTCCTGTTGGTCGTCAGCGATGCCAGAAGGTTCGGAGTGACAGAGCCGATGGCGGCACCGATGACCAGATATACAGTCATATCATAACTGATCAATCCCTCCACTGTAAAAGTCTGAAAAATGACGACCGAGGAGGAGGAGCTCTGCAGCATTGCCGTAAACAGGACTCCGAAGAGGACTGCAGCCGCCGGGTTCTCCAATGTCGAAAGGAAAGAAATAAATGCAGCACTTCTTGATAACGGAACAATGGCGGATTTGATCACGGAAATGCCGAAGAACAGCATTCCGAATCCCAGAATGATGGCTCCAGTATATTTCACACCGTTCTTTTTGACAAAAAGATACAGGACTGCACCGACAAAAAGGATGAAAGGTGCGTAGTCACTTAAATTAAAAGCAGTGATCTGAGCGGTAACAGTCGTACCGATATTGGCACCCATGATTACGCCGATCGCCTGTGAGAGAGTCATAAGACCGGAGTTGACAAAGCTGATGACCATCATGTCTGTCGCGGAGGAACTCTGGACAAGTAAGGTCACAAGAATGCCGACACATACAGCAACAAAACGGTTCGCGGTCGCATGTTCCAGAATAGAGCGCAGTTTATTGCCTGCCGCAAGTTTAAGGCCCTGAGACATAAGACTCATACCGTACAGGAAGAGTCCTACGCCTCCAAGTAAAGTAAAAATTTCGAACAGAGTCATGTTTTCTCCTTTTGAACTCAAGAATTTTCGGCATTGTACCATAGTCCTGTAAAAGTCAAAGGGAGAGTTTTGTAAAAAGCTCGTAAAAAGTAGGTTCCAAAGTGCTGTGATTTTTCTTTTTACTCTCTATTCTTTTTTGCTCTTTTCGAAATTTCTTACTGCATCCGCCATAGCGAGGAAGCTCTGCGCCTTTATAACAGCCAGTCCCTGTTCCTCGTCTCCGAGCACGACAAGCTGGTCGCCGGCTGATATATTAAAAAGTTTCCTTGCCTTTGCCGGTATTACGATCTGACCTTTATCACCGACCGTCACGATACCAAAAAGATGCTTTCCTTTAGGCGGCAGGTCGAGCCCGAGGTTCTCCTCGGCTTCATAATTCGCAAGATCATCCAGTGAGACACCAAAGAGGTCAGCGAGAAGCCTGCATCTGTCCAGGTCCGGAACAGTTTCGCCGGCCTCCCATTTTGCGATAGCTTGTCTTGTTACACCGACTTTCTCCGCAACATCCTCCTGTGTCATTCGTCTGAGTTTCCGTAAATGAACAAGATTATCCCTGAACATCTTCTTATTTCTCCTTCTTTATTCCAAGTACTGCCCACCTGAAAAACGGAATCCTCGATATGATCTCAAAGAGACCGTACCCGAAAACAAATCCTGCTGCCAGGCTGAGCAGATAGCACGCAGGAGGGGTCATAAGACCCGGTTTTGCTATAAAAAGAGCGACAGATGAAATTCCGAGATAGTGGAATACGTAGAGCCCGAAACTTTTCCGGCTCATCCATTTTGTGAATGTATTGCCAAAGTCCCCGAACCTTGCCATGCCTCCGAGCATCGCGAGAGATCCGAGATACGCACATACCGCATAGAGCGGTCCGCGATTGACCGGCTTGTCCGCATAATTCATCCCGCCATATATAATAAAGTATAATACCGAAAACAAGATACAGGCAGCAACACCTGAGGCAATCAGCAGGAATGCATGCTTTTTCAACTTTTCAATCACTTCGTCATTGGAGAAAACATAATAACCAAGTACGAAAAATACAAAATAGAAGCCTATCCTGTAGACGGATATGATCGGTGTATTGAGGATCTGAGCGGCACCCCAGATCGGAAAATAGAATAACGCGATCATCCATTCAGGCGTTCCGGCTCCGATTTTCAGGAGCCGTCCCTTCTCCAGCTTTCTGAAAAGCACAAGAATCATACTGTAGATCCACAGGAGATGGACGAACCACAGCACTCCGCTTCCGGACGCGACCATGATCAAAAAGATGACCGGTTTTGGAACTCCCGCTGCCGTCAGATCGGCAAATGCCGTTCCCAGTGACATGCTTACATATCCCTGAATGAAATAGAAAACGAACAGACCGATCGTGGACGGCACGAGCAGCTTCCGTGTTCTGCTCTTTATAAATTCTTTATCGGTATGTCTTTCGAGGTAAAGCCTTGAACTGATTCCGGCAACGATGAACAGCAGCGGCATGAACCAGGGATATACAAAATACATGAATATGTCATACGGCTGGGTGCTGAGGCTTGTGATTTTCCCGAGTCCGCCCAGAATTCCTTCTGCATTGTACATATATAAGACATGATAAACGACTACAGTCACAACGGTGAACCATCGGATATTGTCAATGTAATATTTTCTCATAAACACCTCACCAATGCAATTATTATTAACATAATAGTAATTGTCTGGCAAGATGATGTCCACCAACCATACCTTACATTTTCGGACGATCTGTGTTATGTTTTGTTGCTTTTTTCGAATCCTTAAGATAAGGATGAAAGAATAATGGTAATGACAGGTGCATGCATCTTTTTCTCGTTTGGTGGCATACCAGAGAATTCCTTTCTGTCAAGTCTGGCATTCTGGTATCATTATAACAGGGATGCTGGTGCAATTCACTTGGCATAAAAATGATATAATAAAGAATATAGCACCAGATCAAGGAGAATGATGATATACTTTTACCGGAAAGAATATACTCTGTTGATTCCGGACAGGATCAGTCCTCATAACGGAGATATCAGGCAGAATGCCTGTTCTTTTGCGTTTTGTTAATAAGAAAAGCATATGGATCATGGAGAGTATAAAGGAGAGGCCTATATCTATTCGCACCGGGAAGTCTTAAATCTGATCCGTGATATAGCAGGTAAACTTTTGTTAAAGAAGGAAGCTGTTTTTATTGATGACCGGCTCCATCTGGTCGAGATCTCCGACGGACAGTCTCTGGACATTATTGGTCACAAAACGACTTTCTTTGATATTCAGTCAACAAAAGCAAGGCAGTACGGGTTCCGGATGGAGATCAAAGATGGCAGGATGTCAGGAACTTACTTCTCTATCATACTGAAGACCGTAATCTTGCATGCAGAAAGAAGATGTATCTGGAGGAAGGGCAGAAGTTTTACCGTGGGTCGTTATGGATTCCAAATGATCTGGAAATGATAGAAATATAAGGCCGTTCACTTCTGTAATGAATAAATGGATAAATATGAGAGGAATACTAAAAAAAGTCATTGGAATGATCCTGCTCATCGCAGCCGCAGTTATGATCGTATTGAATTTTCAGAAGAAAGGGACAGAAAGCAGTGTTCCTGAGGATGAATCAATCTCAGAGGAAGCGGATCCTCTGGCCCATACGTCCAGAAATTGGGAAGATTATATACAGATGCCCGATGAATCTCAGATCGAAGCTGCGAACGGGCATGCCCGCTCACCTTATATAGCGTTTTATATGAGTTATCCCGGTATTACGAAGGCCGAAGAGTACTGTGTTGATTTTCATGCCGATCATCAGCCGATCGGTACCTATATCTGCCCTATTACCTGGTGGACAGATCTGTCGATTCTGAGGGAGAAATATGAGTCGGTTTATAATGATTATTCGGATGAGCCGGGCGGATATTGCGGATTTCAGAGGCTCGAAGATGGTTCCAGGGTGTTTATTATGTCGGTATGGGACATTTTCTGTAAAGACAGTGAGGGAAATGTAGATCTTATAGTTCCGACAGTTATTTATCCAAAGGATCAGGGGCAGGCGTTCGAGGGAGATGTGGAAGGCAGTTTTGTTCAGTGTATTATTCCGTATGACTGGCGTCCGGGGAGAGATTATCGTCTGCTGCTTCAGCAAAGCACATCGGAGACGACAGGCAACGTAGTCTGGACCACCTGGGTCTGTGACCTGGCAGAAGACAGCTGGACAAAGCTCGCATCTTTTGATGTCGGTTCATCGGAAGTCAATTTGGGCAGTACCGGAGGCTTTTTGGAAAATTATATAGAAGATCGTGCGGGAGATGTTCGCACGATGGAATTGTCCAATTTTAAGGCCAGGACAGCCGGAAGTTCAGAGTGGATTCCTGCTGAATCGGTTCAAGTCAGATATAATGCTTCTCTGGGTATCGATGCTGATGAGTATATAGGCAGCGCCAATTACGGGACAGACGGGGCATCATTCTGGGCAATTACATCCGGTGTGAACGGAATCGGAAGAGAAACGGAAGAAGTTGAAGATTTTGATCTGGAACCGGGTGATACAAGTGATCCGTATGAATAAAATCGGAACCTTTAATCGAAAGATTCAGGAGAAAAGCAGATATTTCAAGAGGATAGGGAAAAATGAGTGGAATCAAGATTATCGATCTGCACTGTGATACCATTATGCATCTGTGGATGGGAAAAAAACTGGCTGATATGAAAAACACCCATATCAATCTGGAAAAACTGAAAGCAGGTCATGTCGGGATCCAGTGTTTCGCGATCTTCGTACCGACCGGCAGCGCGGCAAAAATGCTGGAAGGATATACAACACCGGAGGCTTACTTTGAGCGTGCATATGAGCGTTTTCTGGAAGAGCTGAATGCAAATGCCGCGGACATCAGGCAGGTGTTTTATGCTCATGATATTGAGGAGAATCTGAAGCAGGACCGCATCAGTGCGATGCTTACCGTTGAAGATGCCGTTCTTCTTCGGGGAGATATTGCGGTACTGGATACATATTACGAAAAAGGTGTCCGTATGCTGACGCTCACCTGGAATTATGAGAACAGTCTTGGCTATCCGAACAGCTCTGATCCTACGCTGCATTCGCTCGGTCTGAAATCTTTCGGTATTCAGGCGGTGGAGAGAATGAACGAGCTTGGGATGATCATCGATGTTTCCCATCTTAGCGAAGGCGGATTCTGGGATGTCGCAAAATACAGTCGAACACCTTTTGTGGCGTCTCATTCCTGCGCCCGCAGCCTGTGCGATGTCTCCCGCAACCTGACGGATGCACAGCTTCGAGCTGTAGCGGAGAGCGGAGGTCTTGTCGGTGTCAATTATTACACGCGTTTTGTACGACCGCTGATGAGTGAGCAGGATCTCCGCACTTCTATCGATGATGTTACCCGCCAGCTTGTCTACATGCGAAAGGTTGCCGGTATAGAAGCTCTTGCCCTTGGCTCCGATTATGATGGTATGGAGAGCACCATGGAATGGGGTGACTGCAGCGGCACGCAGCTGCTTCTTGAGGGACTGGAAAAAGAATTTTCATATTCCGAGATCGAGAAGATTGCGTTTGGAAACGCGTACAGGCTGTTCAGGGAAATGTTGTAGAATTTACGAACCTTTTTGAAATGTTAACAGAAAATATAAATAAAAAAGGCATATAAATGATGAAAGAAGCGATTATTCTGATGGCCGGTATTATCTCTGCCACGATGTCTTCTTCCGATTCGGATCTACTGGGTGCCGGATCGGTATTTGCCAATGATATCTATAAACAGTTCATCAAAAAGGACGCGGGCAGTAAAGAAATCATGCATGTGACCCAGATCACTATGCTTCTCGTCGGGTTATTCGCCATGTTCATCGCTCTGTTCAATACAAGCAGCCTCCTTACGATATTGATGTTCTGCTTCACTCTTCGTGCAGCAGGGACCTTCTTCCCGTATGTAGTAGGTATGTACTGGAGCGGTGCATCTACGATCGGAACGGCTGCCTCTCTGATCAGCGGAACTGTCGTTGTCGTCCTGATCGACAACGTATTCCATGGTATGATCGGAAGCTACAAAGTACATCAGTCCATTATTCCCGGCCTGATTGTTGCCGGTATCTGTTTCTTCGTATTTTCAAAGCTGTTCCCGCCAAAGAATCCTACAACGGAGATGGCACCCCCGGATACAGCTGACTGACCTGAGTGGGAGAAGATCTCCATATCCAAGGCGGTGGGATGCTTTCGTTAAAAAAGTAAAATGAGCGTTTATGATAAAGCCCGGCCGAGCATGATCGAAAAGTCATGTATTGGCCGGGCTTTATAAATTCGGTCGATTTGCAAAAATCAAGCTGCTTGACTATGCATAAAAGGATGATATGATATACCTATTGCGAGGAACGGTTGTTTGTACCCATGTTTTCTTAATAGAACATGAAGAAGTAAAGGATATATGTATTATGAGTATGGAACAGCAAAATTCAAAATCAGTGGAAATGAGCCGGGATAAGGTGATCATCAGAACGTCCGTCATAGGTATTTTGGCAAATGTTCTGCTTGCCGCATTCAAGGCAGCCATCGGGATCCTTTCCAATTCCATCGCTGTCCTTCTGGATGCCGTTAATAACCTTTCCGATGCTCTATCATCCATAATAACTATCGTAGGTACAAAACTGGCAGGGAAACTTCCTGATAAGAAGCATCCTCTTGGGTATGGAAGGATCGAATATCTCAGCGCGATGATCGTGTCCGGTATCGTACTATATGCCGGTATTACTTCCGCAGTTGAGTCGGTGAAAAAAATCATTCATCCGGAAAAGCCGGATTACAATGTAATATCACTGGTCATTATTGCTGTTGCTGTTGCGGTCAAGATCATTCTGGGACGCTATGTGAAGGCGCAGGGTGAAAAAGTTCACTCCGGTTCGCTGGTGGCGTCCGGTTCGGATGCCATGTTCGATGCAATCCTTTCAGCATCTGTTCTTGCTTCCGCCGTTATCTTCATGGTGAGCGGAATATCCCTTGAAGCATATGTCGGTGCTGTCATCTCGATCATCATCATCAAATCGGGTGTAGAGATGATGATAGAGACCTTAAATGAGATCCTCGGTATGCGTGCAGATAAAGAAATTACCGATAAGATCAAAGCCCTCCTCATGGAAGAAGAGGAGGTAAGGGGCGCATACGATCTGATCATGTATAACTACGGACCGGATAAAGATCTCGCTTCTGTACATCTTGAATTGCCGGATACAATGACTGTCAGGGAAGTTGACCGCCTGACAAGGAAGCTGGAGACAAAGGTATATAAAGAAACAGGCGTCATTTTGACAGGCGTAGGCTTGTATTCGTATAATACCGGAAACGATGAAGCCGCGCGGATACAGAAGGATGTGTACAAGAGAGTAATGGCGCACGACTGGGCTGTTCAGGTCCACGGCTTTTATGTGGATACCGAGACCAGGGAAATGACATTTGATGTCGTCATGAGTTTTGATATACAGCCGAAGGAAGGTCTTAAGATCATATGCGCTGAGATACAGAACGCTTACCCGGACTACAAGATCACAGTGTCTCCGGACGTAGATGTCTCTGTGACGGGCTGATCAGTATCCCTAAAGCATAATATGCCTAAGTTATTGTGAGGAGGAGAGGTATGAACGATTTAGATATGAAGAATATGAAATGGACACGAGAGCCTCTTGATTATTCAATCGACGCAGACAGAGTCGAGATCACGACAATGCCGCACACAGACCTCTGGCAGAGGACTTATTACCATTTTCGCAATGACAATGCACCGGTCCTGCAGATGGAGACGGAGGAGAAATATTTTTCTTTCCTTGTAAAAACGGATTTTACGGAGAGCAGCCATCGCTTTGACCAGTGTGGAATTGTAATGTACCTGGATTCTGAGAACTGGCTGAAAGGTTCCGTCGAATACGAGAATGACATGTTCCAGCATCTCGGTTCTGTCGTAACGAATCATGGATACTCTGACTGGGCAACGACCGCGATTCCCGCCGATGTAAAGGTCATGTGGTATCGATTCAGTCGAAGAGAAGATGACTATTGTATCGAATGTTCACAGGATGGAGAGTCCTTTACACAGATGCGTGTATGTCATATGTGGGAAGGGGCCGGGAAAATCCGTTTCGGTATTTATGCCTGCAGTCCCGAGGACTCCAGTTTTAAGGCAGTTTTTACGGATATGAGACTTACGGAGTGTGCATGGAAGGCACATGACGGGCAGCAGCCGGACTGAGCGGCAGCTTGACCGATGATATATTTATATATTAAAACTTCCCACTTCATAGAAAAGTTGCTGGCGATATCATTTAAAATGCAATCGGAGCGGCTTCGTCTCGCGACCGGTACTTTGAATTTTCAAGTGTAAAGGAAGCGAGATGACCAACGCTATACTTAAAGGAGGCGGGTTCGGGCCAATCGCTAATGCTTATTGTCCGATGGGACGCGCGGGAAGAGAAGGCGAGCTGAACGGAGCACTGATTTATTTCGCTTCTGATGCTTCTTCTTATACAACAGGACAGCTTCTGTGCATTGATGGAGGCTGGACAGCTATCTGACAGAGCTATAAAAGATCAATAAAATATGGTTTTTTTACGGCAGATTCGAAGGAATCTGCCGATTTTTCTTTCTGTGCAAAGGATCATTGTTCATTATTCTTTCACTATTTACAGTTAGCCAATTACAGTAACTCTCTACGTATATAAAAATGAAACCGCTATGCAGATAGGTATATATGAATATATAAAAATCTGACATAGAAAAAACGCAGAAAAAAGAATTGTATTGATTAAGGAGAAATATTAGTGATGAAAAAAATAGTATTAATACCACTGACAGTCGGACTGGGTCTGATGACTGCATCCTGCGGGATCAGCGGAAACGCTGCAACAGCAGGATCTATGGCTGTCGCTTCTGAGAACGTTCAGGAAATGAATGATGAGAAAGCGAAGAAAAATCAGAAAGCTGATATGTCATTCGGTACTTTTGCGACAGAAGACTTTGAAGGGAATAAGGTGACAGAGGCTTATTTCGGTAATGCGGATGTCACGATCGTTCATGTATGGGCAACGTACTGTGGATCATGTCTTGCGGAGATGGAGGAATATGGAAAGATGACTCAATCCCTGCCGGAGAATGTTCAGGTACTTGGGCTCTGCATCGACGTCAATTCGCAGGATGCCTATGAAAAAGAGCTGGCTGAACAGATCCTCTCTGATAATAATGTGAAAATGACGAATGTGATCGTAAATAATGACTTCGACGGCCCACTTTCAAATGTTGTAGGCGTACCGACAACTTATATTGTGGACAGAGAAGGGAACATTGTAGGCGAGCCGGACTTCGGAGAAGGCGTGAACGGATATAAAGCTATGGTCATGGATTACCTTGAAACGCTGAAATAAGGAAAAAACAGATGGATACGAAGAAGAGAAGAGCAATACAGATTGTTTTGCTTGTCCTTGCTGCCTTCATGATCCTATATGGGATATCAACAGGTGAGACAGCAATCGTACTGAGAAAGGCGGTCGGCATATGCTTTGAATGTATAGGACTGGGATAATGGTATGAAACTGAGCAATGAAATAAAAAGGAAGTTGATACAGATCGCGGCATTTGGCTTTTCGAACAGTTACCCGGGAAATCTTCCCGCAGGAAAACTGTATACCGGAAGCTGGAAAATGTTCTGCAATCCCGGCATTAACTGTTATTCATGTCCTGCAGCAAGATGCGCGTGTCCAATCGGAGCCATGCAGGCAGTGAGCGGTACAGCGCAGGCCGGATTCGGTTTCTATGCGACCGGAATCGTCCTTGCGCTTGGTGTACTGTTCGGAAGGGCTATATGTGGTTTTCTCTGTCCGTTCGGATTCATACAGGAACTTCTGTATATGATTCCGACACCGAAAAAACGGATCCTGAAGCCTCTTACTTATATTAAATATATCCTGCTTGCCGTATTTGTTCTGCTTCTGCCTGAAGTGATGACGAATGTGTACCATATCGGGGCACCTGCATTCTGCAAATACATCTGCCCCGCAGGTATTCTTGAGGGGAGCATCCCTCTTCTCATGACACATCCTGAATTGAGAACGATGCTGGGCATGCATTTCGTTATCAAATTGATCATACTGATCATAACAATCGCGGGCTCTGTGATCTGCTGCAGATTCTTCTGTAAAACAATGTGTCCGCTGGGTGCACTGTATGGTCTGCTGAACAAAATCAGTCTGTATCATATGGAAATCTACAGAGACAAATGTGTATCCTGCGGAAAGTGCAGAAATGTGTGTCCGATGGATATAGATCCCGTGAGGCAGCCAAATTCCGCGGAATGCATACGCTGCGGTAAGTGTGTCGCGAGCTGTCCTAAAAAGGCGCTTTCACAGACATTCCGCACGATAAAAATGACGCAGAAAGAAAATAGGAAATAGTTATGTAAGAAAACGAAGTGAACACCCATCGGGTGTTCATTTTTGATATAATTAAAAGGAAATAGATGATGTTCCGGTATTAACAATTGAAAACATAATGTACTGCTTGAGGAGGGGCATTATGAATGACAATATCCGAATGATTACTGTATTTCTTTTTGACTCGAACGCTATTTATAATATAATCTTTCGAATACTGTATATAATCGGCGCGTGGATGCTCCTGAAAAAATCCGGATTGAATCCGGTCTGGTCTCTCGTTCCCTGGGCAAGAGAGTATCAGCTGTCCAGGTGTGCCAATCGCGAACCGGAAGGGCGTGTATATAGTTTTCTCAGTTTCCTGATCACGATTCTCAGTATGATAATGGTACTGTTACAGGGAGATTCTTTTAATAAGCAGATGACTTCTCTTGCTCCGCTTATTCTGGTCGGCATTATCACCATTATGATCATTCATGTTATTTTTAATATCAGGATTTATGCCGGCTTTGTTGAAGTATACGGTGTCTCCAAAGCCTGGCTCCTGCTGTGCATTTTGGACCAGCTTCGTTTCATTCCCATGCTCGTCTGGGGAATCGGGAAAAACTATCAGCCGGGCTGGGAAGTTGAAGATATTGAAGCGGAGATGAAGCGACTGGCGACGGAAGGCAGTGCTACGGTCATGGATCAGGGGCTGACGGTCAATCTGACGGACAGGAGTGTGCGCGAATTCTTTCACAAGAATATGCTCCTTCGAGATATACATGTAGCGATTCCGAAAGGACGTCTGGTCCTGTTGCTGGGCGGATCCGGTGCGGGAAAAACAACGTTCCTGAACGCGGTCAGCGGGTATGAGAAAGCGCGTGCCGAGGTTCTGCTGAACGGAAAAAACATGTATACCGATTATTCGCAAATGCTGTATGAAGTCGGGTATGTCCCACAGAAGGAGACTATGCGGCAGAAAGATACCGTTCTGAATACCCTGCTTGATGCGGCAAAGCTCCGTCTTTCCGTTGATATTCCCGCAGATGACCGCAGAGCCCGTGTTGAAGAAGTCATGGAAATATTCGGCCTTCAGACGGTTCAGAACAGCAAGGTAGAGAAACTGTCCGGCGGGCAGAAAAAGAGATTGTCGATCGCCATGGAGCTGATTTCAAATCCGTCGATGTTCATGCTGGATGAGCCGGATTCCGGTCTGGACGGTGTTATGGCAAGAGAACTTTTTACAGAACTTCGCAGAATTGCGGATACAGGCAAAATTGTGATCGTTATCACGCATAATCCGGACCGTGTGATCGATCTGGTCGAAGACGTAATTGTTCTGGCCAAAGACAGTACCCGCACAGGAAGACTGGCATTTTACGGCAGCGTTGAGGAGGCGAGAGCTTTCTTTAAGTGTGAGAAGATGGAAGAAATCCTGAAACTGATCAATCAGAAAGAAGAAGGCGGTGAAGGTCTGGCAGATGACTTTGTTCTGAAATATGCGGAGGTGGCAAATGGCTGATAAAAAGGATAAAACATCGAACAGGCATCTGACTGTTCGCCACCGCGGACGAATCTCTCAGATCGGAATCTATTTTATAAAGTTCCTCCGAATGTTCGTCTATCAGGGCGACTGGATCGTTCTTCCGATGGCCGCTCTCATCGGTGGTCTTGTAGGTTTTGTTATAAGCAGTTACTTCATGGTAACGATGGAAGGTACGATGACAGGTGCATTTGTATTAGTATGCATCTGTGTATGGAACGGTTCTTTCAACTCCATTCAGGTCGTATGCCGCGAGCGGGAAATCGTAAAAAGAGAGCATCGTGGCGGCATGCATATAAGTTCCTACATCATTGCGCATATGTTGTATCAGCTTTTCCTGTGCCTGCTGCAGACAATTGTCACGCTTGGCATTACCTATCTGGTGAAAATGAAGTACCCGACAAAGGGGCTTTTTACGGACTGGTTCTTCGTGGACTTCGGAATCACAATACTTCTTATTACATATGCAGCAGACATGCTGTCCCTGTGGATATCCACTCTCGCCCGCAATACGACGATTGCCATGACGATCATGCCGTTCGTGCTGGTCTTTCAGCTTATTTTTTCCGGTGGCATGATCCCTCTTCCCGTGATCGCAAAGCCGGTTACCCAATTTACCGTCGCATGTCCGGGCTTTAATGCGATGGCTTCTCAGGCTGATACCAACAGTAAACCCTATGCATCGACTTCAACGATGCTCAGACAGATGGAGGATCTTGATTTCGAGGTGACTGTGACTATGGGACAGGTCCTGAATTTTCTTCAGGATACCGATAATGAATCCATCGTAAAGATACGGGAAAAAGAAGTCGGCAGTTTTATTACAATCGGAGATATTCTGCAGGAGGTGAGAACGAATGAACAATTCTCAGATCTGCGGGAAGAAATACTGATTTATAATCTCAGCATCGGACGGATCGTTGAATTAATGGAAAATGCGGATTTCATGGACAAGTACCGTGACAGGGAAATCGGAGGCACCAGAACGATCGGGGAGATCGTCGATTACCTTGCGGACGACCCATCCGCGGAAGATTTCAGAAAAGAAGAAGTCGTCATCAGGACGACTGTCGGCAAGGCCATGGATCTGATGGGAAAGAAAGATATCCAGCGGCAGATAAGAGAAAAGACGACGAAAATGAACTACCACTCAGAGTATGAGTATACCAGAGAAAATGTCATGAAGAACTGGGCGCATCTTCTGCTGTTCGTACTTGCATTTTCCGTACTGGCCATCATCACTCTGGAGTTCGTGGATAAGGATAAGCGCTGAAATATGATCTGAATTTCATGGGAAATCCGTTGTTTTACGGGAGTTCATGGATAAAGACCGATGCTGAACAGGACCTGAAGAAAGGGGGAATCTGTGAACATGAAATTGAATAATCATCTGGAACTTTCCTTTCCGAACAGTTTCAGACAGCTGACACCAAAAGAGCGTTCAAAACTGAATTTCATGGCGGAGGGAGAAGGAGTCTGCATCAGAGAAGATGAACAGCACATTTTAATTTCGATCGGATGGCATGAAATAGGTGCTTTTCTGGGATTTCTTTTCAGTGATAAAGATCTGGCTGAGAATATGAAGAAAAATATCAGAAAAATGTCCTCTCCTTATCATTTTCGTGATGAGGAAGACATAAAGACCGATCTGGGAGGGAAAACTGCAGAAGGCATTCGCTACAGATATGACGCTGAAAATATTGAAATGATCAGCGAGTCTTATGTCTTAAAAATGAATAAGACAATTTATTATTTCCACTTCTATACTAGAGCCGCGCTCTTTATGAATAATAAAGAAATCTGGGATGATATCTTAAAGACTGTCAGATGGACATGAGTTTTTTACGCAGGAGGCAAAATGTGGATGCATTAGAAAGACTGAAGAATGGGAACAAAAAATATCTTGAGGCATTAAAGGAAATCGGGGACATTTCTCCTGATATACGCAGAGAAACCTGTCAGAACGGGCAGAATCCGTACGCACTTATTATCACCTGCTCTGATTCAAGAGTGATTCCGGAAGCTATTTTTCAAGCAGGAATCGGAGACCTCTTCGTTATCCGCGTAGCCGGAAATGTAATTGATAATCATCAGCTCGGCAGTATTGAATATGCCGCGGACCATCTCGGCGTAAAGCTGATCGTCGTTCTCGGACATACACATTGTGGCGCTGTTGACGCAGCAATTGCGCATGATCCGGCGGGATATATCAAGTTCATTACCGATGAAATAAAGGAAGCCATTGGTGATACGACAGACCCCTATGAAGCAAGCTGCCTCAATGTCCGGCACAGTATTGAAGCCATCGAATCCAGCCTTATCATCAGGCACGATGAGGAAGAAGGACTTAAGGTCATCGGTGCAGTCTATGACATCGAGAGTGGGGAAGTGCAATTTTTATAAAAGATAGTCAAAGAATGGAATGATAGAAAAATTCACTTGTGTGTTTTGCACAAAAGAAGAACGAAATTATGAATAAAATGACAAAAATTATTTAAACGGGCGCTTCAATAAAAAATATATATTATAAATGGTATACTACATATATGCACAAGTAGCTATGTGAATCCAAATAACTCATATCTTTTTCTGGAAAAGGAGGACTGATCCGCATGAAAAAAGTCCAATCGTGTTGTAATTTCTGCGCAATTGACTGCAATTTAGACTTTTACGTGGAAAACAACAGAATCGTGAAAACGGTTCCGACTCCTGGATATCCGGTCAACGACGGATTCAGCTGCATCAAGGGGATTTCATTATCCAAGCAGCAGACCACTGTCAAACCGGATGCACTGCCTAAAATACGTCAGGAAGACGGATCAATGAAGGAAGTTCCGTGGGAAGAGGGCTTCCGGTATGTGGCAGATAAAATCGCCGAGCTCCAGGCTAAATACGGCAGAGAGTCTGTAGCAGGCATCAGTACCGGACAGCTGACCCTTGAGGAGTTTGCTATATTCGGCCATGTCATGAGAAATTATCTTCAGACCAATGTCGATGGGAACACCAGACTCTGTATGGCTTCGGCCGCAGTGGCTCATAAGATGACATATGGCTACGATGCTCCGGGCTATACTCTCAAAGATCTTGAATTATCCGATACGATTATCTTTATCGGGTCCAATCCCGTTGTTGCACATCCGATTATCTGGGGCAGAGTCAAGCAAAATACGGTCCCGAATCACAAAGTGATTGTTATCGATCCCAGACGCAGCGAGACTGCAAAGAATGCAGATTACTGGTATGGTATCACACCCAGAAGCGATCTGAATCTGATTTATACGATTTCAAATATTCTTATTGAGAAAGACTGGATCGATCATAAATTTATTGAAGAGCATACCAATCATTTCACGGAATTTGCGGAATTCTGCAAAGCATTCACCGTTGAGAGAGGTGTGAAAAACACCGGCCTCTCGGAAGAACAGATCATGGAGCTGGCTACCTTGATCCACAACGGCAAAAGAGTATCTTTCTGGTGGACAATGGGTGTTAACCAGGGATACGAAGCGGTCAGAACAGCGAACGGTATCATGAACCTTGCGCTTATGACCGGAAATATCGGGAAGCCGGGCACAGGCGGCAATTCTATTACAGGTCAGTGCAACGCAATGGGATCCCGCCTGTTCTCTAACACGACATGCCTTTTCGGAGGAGGCGATTTCACCAATGAGGATGAGCGTAAGAGAATTGCGGATATCGTGGGAATTGATCCAGATCTTATTGCCAAAAAGCCTACAATTCCTTACAACAAAATCGTTGAAGGCATAAATGCAGGTGAAATAAAAGGACTCTGGATCCTCTGTACGAATCCGAGGCACAGCTGGACCAACAATGAGACTTTCGCTGAGGCAACAAAGAAGCTGGAGCTTTTCGTAGTACAGGATATTTATGATACGATCGAAAGCGCTGAAGATGCGACTGTCTTTTTCCCGGTCGTCCCCGGTATCAAAAAGGCCGGAACATATATCAATCTTGAGCGGCGTCTGTCTGCCATGAGACCTGTCTTGGAGCGTGGAAAAAATGAGATTTCCGATTACGAATGCATACTGGGAGTCGCAAAGGCACTCGGTATGGGGAAAGCGATCGAGAAATGGGAAACTCCGGAAGCCTGCTTCAATATGCTTCGTAAGATATCTGTCGGAAAGCCCTGTGATTTTTCAGGTGTGACCTGGGATGGACTTGTTAATTCCCATGGAATCCAGTGGCCGTATCCGGAAGGACGTGAAGATGAATTTAAGGATGAGGAGAGAAGACTCTACTCAGACGGAAAATTCTTTACTCCCGATCAGAGGGCGAACTTTATGTTCGAGGAGCCGCTGCCGAATCCATTTGTTCCGAATGAAGAATTCCCACTTGTCTTCAATACCGGGCGTGGAACCGTCGGCCAATGGCATACACAGAGCCGGACCAAAGAAGTCCGATTTGTCGAGGATGTCTCCAGTAAAAAAGCGTATCTGTATATGAATACCAGACAGGCTCAGGAAAATGATGTTCATCATATGGATAAGGTCCGGGTATATTCGGTCAACGGACAGGATGCAGTCTTTAATGTCATTATTACGGATGATGTTCCGTATAATCAGCTTTATGCTCCCATCCATTATATCGAATGCAATAAACTGACACCTTCAAGTTATGATAAGTATTCCAGAGAGCCTAATTATAAAGGCGCTACCTGCAGGTTCGAGAAAGTAACGGAATGATTCGTAAAAAGAATCAATTGGAGGATTTGACATATTATGAAAAGAATTAAGATAGACCGAAGCCGCTGCATCGGATGTCTGACCTGCGTGACCGCATGTATCGTCAGTCATCAAAGCGAGAGCAGTGATGCGAGAAACCGTGTCGTTATAGACAGCGGTACCCGACCGGCTCCTATTTTCTGCAGACACTGTGAGCATCCCGAGTGTACTTATACATGCATGACAGGTGCCATGAAAAAAGACCTCGAGACAGGATATGTAACCTATGATAAGGAACACTGCGCAAGCTGCTATATGTGCGTTATGTCATGTCCATACGGTGTTCTGAAGCCTGACAGCATAGAACACCTTGAGATCATGAAATGCAATATGTGCGTACACAGAAGTCCGGATGGAAAGACAGCCATGCCTATGTGTGTAGAAAAATGTCCGATGCAGGCTATTACATTGGTGGAGGTGAACTGATATGGCAGATGTAAAAAAATATGTAGTCATCGGTTCATCCGCTGCGGGTGTCAACGGTGTCCGTGAACTCAGAAAACATGACAAGGATGCGGAAATTACACTGATTTCAAAAGATAAGGATATCTATTCCCGCTGTATCCTGCATGCCTATCTGGGCGGTCATCGCACGAAGGAAAGACTTCGCTTTGTTGAACCGGATTTTGAGGAACGATATAAGGTAAACTGGATGAAAGGTGAGGAGGTTGTAGGACTGGACCGTGCCGGTCACAAAGTCATATTGGCTGACGGAAAAGAAGTATCCTATGATAAGCTTCTGATCGCCACCGGATCCCATACATTCTTCCCTCCAATTAAAAACATGGCCGGTTCTCCCAATATGATCGGTTTCAGAAATATTGATGATATTGAAATTCTGAAAGAGGTAGCTAAGACTAAAAAGAATATTGTGGTCCTGGGTTCGGGTCTCGTCGGTATTGACTGCGCATGCGGTTTCCTGGACCTTGGTGTAAAAGTTACGCTTGTCGACTTCGCGGGATGGCTGCTCAATAAGCAGCTTGATGAGCGTGCTGCGAAAACGTATATTGATGCATTTGCCCGGGAAGGAATCAAGCAGCATTACGGCGTCGGAGTTAATGAAGTAACAATTAATGATGAACATGAGATCACAGAAGTTATTCTGAGCGACGGAACAATCATTCCGTGCGATTATTTTATTGTGACGGCAGGTGTCCGATCAAATGTTGAGTTCCTCAGGGATACGGGTCTGGAACTTTCCAGATTCGGACTCGTCTATGATGCTACAGGCAAGACAAATGATCCTGATATCTATGGCGCAGGTGATGTATCCGGGACGAGCCCGATCTGGCCGGTAGCCGTAAAAGAGGGTATGATCGCTGCCAGCAATATGACAGGCCATCCTGCAAAGATGACAGATTTCTTCGCCTCAAAATCCACGATGAGCTTCCTGGGTATTTTCAGCATGTCGCTGGGAAATGTGAACCCGGATCCCGAAGATAAAGACATCAAGGTCGAGATCTATGACAGAGACGGCATCTATAAGAAAATCGTTCATAAGAATGGGAAAATAATCGGAGCACTCCTTCAGAATGACATTTCCTACGGCGGTATCCTTCAGCAGCTGATTGCGAGAAATATTGATGTCACCAAAGTAAAGAAACCTCTGTGGGATATTGACTACTCTGACTTTTTCCGTATGAGTGATAATTTCGAGTTTTACTACGAAGAAAAGAATGGAGAATCGATTTATGAGTAGATTTGAAAAAATACCGGTTCCCGCAATAGCAACATTTCTCTCACTTCTTACACTGAGTAATGTATACGGCGGGCTGGGATTCGTGTGGTTCCGATATCTGTGCATGGCTTGCGGAACTATTTTCATTATCTGTTACATCCTGAAAATAGCAATGTTCCCGAAGGTCTTTCTGAGTGAATATAATCAGGTCATTCCCTGCAGTCTTTACGCTGCCCTGACGATGTGCATGATGATTCTGGGAAGTTTTTATCTTGAGATCGGAACAAATTTTGGGATGCCAATCCTCGGTGTGATAGGAAAATGTGTCTGGTTCATAGCCGTAGCACTTCACACGGTACATCTTGTACGCTTCATTGTGATTAATATGTTCCTGCACAGAAATATTATGACGACAATGCCCAGCTGGTTCGTTACGCTGAACGGCTATATGGTAGCCTGTGTAACAGGAGGAGCAATGAACGTCAAACCGCTTCTTATTTTTATTACTATTTACGGATGTATCATTTATACTGTCATGCTTCCGATCATGATATGGCGGCTCATCAATGTTGAAATCAAGCCGGCTACATATCACACGATGGCTATTTTACTTGCACCCTGCAGTCTTTGTGTTGTAAGTCTGATCAATGTATTTGGTACTCCAAATACGCTGGTGCTCTGGTTCATGTATTTCTGTGCACTGTGTTCACTGGTGTTCGTCATAATCAAACTTCCGGATTTCTTCTCCTTCAGGTTTTATCCGGGATACGCGGGACTTACTTTCCCGATGGCGATCGGCATTGTGGCGACACAGAAAATGGCAGGCTACCTTACGGAAACCGGCAGTGCACTGGCCTATCCTTTATCACAGCTGGCCGGTCTTCAGATATTCCTGACATCGGGACTCGTGTTCTACGTGCTGGTCATGCTCAGCAGAATGCTTTTGATGAAGGAATATGTGAACTGAAAAAAGTATGTATTAAGGATATTACAATATGACAGGTATTTTATTGACGCAGGCTCTGGAGATCCTGCATCAGAATTGCAGGAAGATTGATGAGACTGAATACGTATCGATCGAGGAAGCAGTCGGACGGGTCCTTGCAGAGGATGTTCATGCCCTCATCGATCAGCCTCCGTTTCCAAGATCACCGCTGGATGGATATGCTCTTTCTGCCGGAGATACGGAAGGTTCCTCAAAAGAAAGGCCTGTTTCCCTTAAAGTGATCGATGAGGTATTTGCGGGGGGCTTTAGTGAAAGACGAATCGTGCCGGGAACAGCCATAAGGATCATGACCGGCGCCCCCATACCGGACGGGGCTGACTGTATTCTGAAGCAGGAGGACACCGATTACGGTATGGACACCGTAAAGATTTACACATCATTAAAGCCCTGGCAGAATTATTGCTTCGCAGGTGATGATTATAAGAAGGGGATGACAGTCATAAGGGCGGGGGCACGGATCGGCGCCGCCGAGATCGGTGTTCTTGTGGGAATGGGAAGTACTTCTGTAAAAGTATTTCGCAGACCCAGAGTGCTTATCATGTCCACGGGGTCGGAACTCAGAGAGCCCGGAGAACCTCTGGGCCCGGGTCAGATTTATGACTCTAATCTGCATATGATAACAGCTCAGATGCGAATATGGGATATGGATATCTCGGCATACTCGATCGTTCATGATGAGCCGGACGATGCTGCCGCTTTTATCCGGGAACATGCCGGTCAGTCAGACCTTATTGTGACGACGGGAGGCGTTTCGGTCGGTAAAAAAGATATCATGCACGACGTAATGAAAATTCTCGATGCGCATCAGCTTTTCTGGAAGGTGTGCCTGAAGCCCGGCAGTCCGACGATTTTCGGACTTTATGAGGGAAAACCGCTTATTGCCTTATCGGGAAATCCATATGGGGCAGCTGCCAATCTGCATCTTCTGGTGAGACCGGTGCTGGCCGAGATGGCCGGACGTCCGGATCTGATGCCGCGAAAAGTTCGTGCTGTTTACGACAGCGGTTTTCTTAAGAGCAGTAAAGTGACAAGATATGTTCGCGGTGTTTATGATAACGGGCACGTTAAGACAACGGGATCCAATGAATCCGGTGTTCTGTCCACCATGGTCGGCTGTAACTGTATGGTCATTATTCCTGCAGGAAGCACGGGCGTGGAACCGGGAGAGGAGATGGACGTTCTTCTTTTGTAATTATTGTAAGGGAAATGAAGGCGGGCTTGATATAAGGTACGATCTTAGAGGCGGGGGCCTTCTCCCACTGATACAAAAACTGCAGGAGCGCATATGGAAAACAACAGGAAAATTATATGTGCTGTCTGCGGGGTCAAAAATTCTGGCAAGACGACGCTGATCGGAAAACTGATCGGCGAACTGAGCAGAAGAGGAATCAGAACGGCCGTCATTAAACATGACGGCCATGATTTTGCCTGCGACGTCCCCGGAACTGACAGTTTCCGTTTCAACGAAGCCGGGGCTTTAGGAACGGCTGTTTTTTCCATGAACAGGATATTTGTACACCGCCGGACAGTTGACAAAGACGCACCGGATGGAGGAAAGCTTCCGATGGACCACGCTTTGTGGGAACAGAGAATGGTACTGGAACTGTCAGAATTCTTTCCGGAGGCTGACGTGATTTTGGTCGAGGGACTCAAAAATACTGTTCTGCCCAAAATTGAGGTGATCAGATCGGAAGTTTCCGAACAGCCTGTATCAAATCCTTCAGGAAGGTTCCTGATCGTGAGCGATCGGCCTGAAAAAAATTTTGCGGAAAAGGTTCTCGGTCTTTCACAAATTGATAAAATAGTGGATAATATAGTGGATTATTTTTCGGTGAAATCAGATGGAGAGTGATATAGCTATGAGCGAAATTCCGATGGGTCCTGCTCTTGCAGGAGTGATTCTTGCAGGCGGAAAGAATCGAAGAATGCTCGGACGATATAAGGGGTCTCTCCGGACACCGGATGGAAAAGCTTTTGCCGTTCATATTTCGGACGAGATGCACCGGATGACAAATCTTGTTTACATCTCTTTCGGAGAAACTGTTCAGGAAGAAATAGAAGGCTGCAGAATAGTCCGGGATGAATATAAGAACTGCGGTCCCCTCGGAGGACTTCACGCAGCGATGAAAGCGGCGGCAGAAAACGGCATGGAGCTTATTATGACAGCAGCCTGCGATATGCCTTTTGTCAAAGCGGAGCTATTCAGCTATCTGTATGAACAAATGGGATCATATGAGGGTGCTGTCGCAAGGTCCGGCGGAAAGGTGCATCCGCTGGCCGCGATATACAGTGTAAAGGCCGTAGAAGTATTCGGGAAACAGCTTGAGTCAGGTGATTACAGATTGCTGGATGCGCTGAATAAACTGAAGATCAATTATGTTGACCTTGAGGGAACACCTTTTTTACGAATGATGATTAATATTAATACGGAGGAAGAATACGCAGGCCTGGACGATATGAGGTGAAAGGATACCCGCTTTATGGATGAACGTTTAGAAGAACAGCTGGCTTTTGCTCTTGAGATCGACAAGGAAAAGAATATATTCAGACAGACACATCTTTCGGGACACGGGAGGAATGAAAACGACGCCGAGCATGCATGGCATATGGCGATCATGGCATATTTGTTGAGGGAATATTCCAATGAACCGGTCGATATTACAAAAGTCATGCTGATGTGTCTTATCCATGATATTGTCGAGATTGATGCGGGCGATACATATGCCTATGATGAGGAAAATCTGAAAACTCAGAAGGCCAGGGAGGATGCGGCGAAAGAGAGAATTTTTTCCCTGCTGCCTGAAGACCAGAAAGAGGAGCTTATCAACCTTTTCGATGAGTTCGAAGAATACAGTACGGCAGAATCCAGATTCGCGCACGCGATGGACAACCTCCAACCTCTCATTCTGAACAACAGTAATGAAGGCGGAGACTGGAGAGAGCACGGAGTCTCGGCCGGGACCGTCTATGGCCGCCAGACGAAAACACGGCTCGGATCGGAAAAGCTTTTCGAAGTCACCGATCATATCATTAAAGAGAATATTCGAAAGGGAAATCTTCCGGAATAGTTGACAGAAAAGAAAGGAAACGGATTTTGCAGCTTACAGAAGAATTATCAAAGAACTATACGGCGATTCTCAAAGAGGAACTTGTTGCGGCAATGGGATGCACCGAACCGATTGCCATCTCTTATGCTGCCGCGAAAGCATATCGCGAACTGGGAGAAATGCCTGAGCATATCCGAATATCCTGTTCAGGCAATATTATTAAGAACGTTAAGGGCGTCATAGTGCCGAATTCAGGAGGTCTGAAGGGAATACAGGCAGCAGCCGTGTTCGGAGTAGTCGGAGGAAATGCCGACAAAATGCTGGAAGTCATCTCGGATGCCGATGATGAAGCCCGTCGGAAAACACGTGAACTTGTAGATGCAGGTATATGTGATGTGGAACTGGTGGAGAATGTTCCCAACCTTTTTATCAGGGCGGAAATGTGGACGAAAGACCATAAAGCTGCTGTCACGATCGAGGAACATCACACGGATATAACAGAAATTGAAAAAGACGGACGAACGGTCTTCATTGCGGAGAAAAGTCATACTTCAGAAGAGCAGGAAGGCACTCACGGCGATCGAACAAAAATGACACTGCATGGTATTATTGATTATGCAAATACGGTCGATCTGGCAGAAGTCGAGGAAATCCTGGAAAGACAGGTCCGCTTTAATACAGCAATTTCGCAGGAAGGACTGGATAACCCATGGGGAGCCCGTGTCGGAAAGACCCTGCTGGAGAATTGGAGTGATGATGTGAAGTGCTGCGCATGCGCGCGTGCCGCTGCCGGTTCCGACGCGAGAATGAGCGGCTGTCCGATGCCGGTCATCATCAATTCCGGAAGCGGCAATCAGGGAATCACGGTCACGCTTCCCATCGTGACCTATGCGGAGAGATGGCATCTTTCCAGAGAGAAAATGTACCGATGTCTGCTCGTTTCTAATCTGGTGTCGATTTATATCAAGCATTACATAGGATCGCTTTCCGCATTCTGCGGTGCTGTAAGTGCTGCCTGCGGCGCCGGTGCCGGAATAACATATATGTCCGGCGGCTCTTATGAACAGATCGGCGGTACGATCACCAATACACTCGGCAATGTAGGCGGGATCGTCTGTGACGGTGCAAAACCCAGCTGTGCCGCAAAAATAGCATCTTCCGTACATGCCGCACTTCTCGGTCATTACATGAGCATCAGTCAGAAAGAATTCATGGGCGGAGAAGGATTTGTCGAGAGCGATGTCGAGATGACGATAAAAAATATGGGATATATCGGAAGGATCGGCATGAAGGAGACCGATAAAGAGATCCTGAATGTCATGATCGACAAGGTCGATGTGAATTCCTGTATGTAATTCAGTTATATGATTTGATGACCTGGTCCGGCCGGACGGATCATATTTGTCAATTATATACATCAGTTTTTACTATTGAGGAGGGAAATTATGAAAAAAGAAGGTCTTATTCACAGCCTGCCATTCAGGCTTCTTATCGCACTTGCGGCCGGCATTGCAGTCGGCCTGGCACTTGCCGCGATGGACGGCATGCCGGTTACGAATGCGCTTTTGAATATCCTGGTAACAGTAAAGTTCATATCAAGTCAGTTCATTAATTTCTGTGTACCGCTGATCATCATCGGCTTTATCGCGCCTTCTATTACAAGACTTGGGAATAATGCGTCCCGCATGCTGCTCGTAGCGCTATGCATAGCATATATTTCGTCGATCGGAGCCGCTTTCTTAGCTACAGGGGCCGGATTTACCATCTTACCTTTCCTTAATATCAGCCCTGAAGTGGACGGCTTGAAGGAACTTCCGGATGTCATCTTCGAACTGACGATTCCGCAGATCATGCCGGTCATGTCTGCTCTGTTCTTCTCTGTCCTGGTCGGCCTGTCCGCCGCATGGAACAAGAGCAAAGTAATCACAAGTGTTCTGGAAGAATTTCAGCAGATCGTACTCAGTATCGTGACGAAATTCGTAATTCCGGTCCTTCCGATCCTGATCGGCTGCACATTCTGTACACTTGCCTATGAAGGTTCCATTACAAAGCAGCTGCCTATTTTCCTGATCATTATTGTTATCGTAATGATCGGTCACTATATCTGGCTTGCTCTGCTCTATGGCATAGCAGGTGCGTATTCCGGAAAGAATCCGATGGATATTGTGAAAAATTACGGACCGGCATACATGACTGCAGTAGGTACCATGTCCAGTGCCGCAACACTTTCCGTTGCACTTGAATGTGCAAGAAAGGCGGTACCTCCGCTTCGCAAGGATCTCGTCAGCTTCGGAATTCCGCTGTTTGCGAATATCCATCTGTGCGGTTCGGTCATGACAGAGACGTTCTTCGTCATGGCAGTATCAAAAATGCTGTACGGCGAGTTCCCGTCCGTCGGCAAGATGATTTTATTCTGTCTGCTTCTCGGCGTCTTTGCGATTGGAGCACCCGGTGTTCCCGGAGGAACTGTTATGGCATCTCTGGGTCTGATTACGGGCGTTCTCGGATTTGACGCGAACGGTACAGCTCTTATACTTACTATTTTTGCGCTGCAGGATTCATTCGGAACAGCATGCAATGTTACGGGCGACGGTGCGCTGACTCTGTTCCTGACCGGTTATGCGGAAAAACATGGAATTAAAGAGACCAATCTGGGGGATATACTGGGAGGTTGATTGTATATGTCGATAGATTATGAGCAGAAAGTAATTATGGATCCATCTGACTTTGTTATCCTCGCCGACTATGTCCCCGGCATTATTCAGGAGATTCGTTACTACTCGACTTATAATTTTATAGGGGACAGAATAGACGGATATGAAGAACCGTGCGCCCTGCTGACCAAAGAGGCGGCAAGGGCTCTTAAAAATGTGGCAAATGAGGCAAATGTCTTAGGCTATCGCCTCAAAATATTTGATGCATACAGACCGGTGAGAGCTGTCAAACATTTTGTCTTTTGGGGGATCGAAGATCTTGACCTGAGAATGAAGCCTTACTTTTATCCCGATCTTGAAAAGCAGGAGCTTTTCGTCAGGGGATATATTGCGAGCCAGTCCAGCCACAGCCGGGGAAGCACCGTCGACCTGACCCTGCTGGACATGAATACCGGCAGGGAAGTTGATATGGGGAGTCCGTTCGATATGTTCAGCGAGATTTCCCACCCGGATTACAAAGGAATCACAGACGAGCAATATGAGAACAGAATGCTTCTTCAAAATCTGATGGTGAAAGCAGGATTTCTTCCCATTGACTGTGAGTGGTGGCATTTTACACTGAAGGACGAACCGTTTCCGGATACTTATTTTGATTTTCCTGTTTCAACGCCCTATCTGAGGCGATAATTCGATATGGATATGAAAACTGTACGTGTCGTAGCAGCTGTTATTTACGACGATCATAAAATTCTGGCCACACAGCGAGGGTACGGGGACTATAAGGACGGATGGGAGTTTCCGGGCGGGAAAATTGAACCGGGAGAGACTTCACGGGCTGCACTGGTACGCGAGATCAAGGAAGAGCTCGGCGCAGTCGTAGAACCCGGAAAGCTCATCAGTACCATTGAATATGACTATCCCGATTTTCATCTGTCCATGGACTGCTTCTGGTGCAGATTAGTGAGCGGGAGACCTGTACTCAGGGAACACGAGGCGGCTAAGTGGCTGACATTTGCAGAACTGGATTCCGTGGATTGGCTTCCGGCTGACCTTGCGCTGCTCCCTATGATCAGGGAAGAATATTATTTGACAGACGGAGAGTGAAATGAAAGCATTATTTTTGACCAGCAGTCCGTTCGGACCACTCGATGACAGCAGAGTGATAAATGGATTTGACCCGATGAACTATCTTCCGGAGAATCTGTCCAGATTTTGGAAGCCTCGTGCCCGCTGTCTTGTCATTTCTGCTTTCCCTTCGGAATACGAAGCGTGCGATGAGATGCGCAGCAGTATGGAATGGTCGATACGCGGGACCTTCCCGGATATAAAATGTCTGGATCTGTGGGATGACCGTACGGAAAGCTATTCTTTCAGGCGTCTGGCTTCGTATGATGTTGTCTTTCTGGGCGGAGGACATGTTCCTACAGAGAATGCCTTTTTCCGCAGAATAGGACTCAGGAATAAAATCAGACGTTACAAGGGAATCATTATCGGAATCAGTGCAGGGACAATGAATGCGGCGGATATTGTTTACGCCCAGCCTGAACTGTCAGGGGAAGCGGAAGATCCTTCTTATCGACGATTCATCAGAGGTCTTGGCCTCACTGAAGTCAATATCCTTCCGCATTATCAGATGGTCAGAGATTATGAGCTGGACGGTATGCGCCTGTACGAGGACATTACGTTCGGAGACAGTTACGGACACACTTTTATTGCTCTTCCGGACGGAAGTTATTATCTGCATGCCGACGGGATAGAGACGATCTGGGGCGAGGCTTATGAAATTTTGGACGGACAGATCAGGCAGATCTGTGCGGAAGGAAAGTACATCTGCCTCTGATATTTACAACCGAAAAGGAGTATACAACGTGGAAGATCAGCTGATACTTGTAGATTTGAACGATAAGGAGACAGGATACGGACCTAAAATTGAGGTCCACCGTAAGAATTTGCTCCATCGTGCGTTTTCCGTGTTCATCGTCAGCGGGAATCGCATGCTGATCCAGCAGAGGGCTTTCGATAAATATCATTCCGGCGGTCTCTGGGCAAATGCCTGCTGTTCTCATCCGAGAAAGGGAGAGGAACTGACCGCTGCGGTCGCCAGGCGCCTGCATGAGGAGCTCGGCATAGAAGCGGATACCCGGGAACTTTTTTCCTTTGTATACTTTCAACAATATGAAGGACTCAGCGAATATGAGTATGATCATGTCTTTGTGGGTGAGTACAGCGGGGAAGTCCGCTTTGACAGAGAGGAGATCAACGAAGTAAAATGGGTCGATATTCCAGAGCTCCTGAAGGATGTGGAGAATAATCCACAGAACTACTGCACCTGGTTCATAATAGCGCTTCCCGTCGTTGTAAAACAGTGTCACATTGCGCGCGTATCTCAGGAATAAAAGTCACGAGTATTGCGCGATGAAGAATATATGACTTGCGGAAGCATCTTTCATGGAGTACAATATCACACACATTAATTCAAATTCAGAAAAATAATGGTGGTATATGAAAAAGTACAAAGTCGGTTATACACAGGGTGTATATGATATGTTCCATATCGGACATCTTAATCTTCTTAATAATGCCAAGCAGTACTGCGACTATCTGATCGTGGGAGTGAACTCCGATGAGCTGGTAGAGCATTACAAGCATAAGACTCCTGTGATCCACGAGGAAGAGAGAAGGATCATCGTTGCAAATATCAAGGCGGTCGATGAATGCCGGATCGTCGATACCTTAGATAAAGTCGAGAACTATAAGAATCTTCATTTCGATGCTGTCTTCATCGGCGATGACTGGAAAGGGAACGCAAGATGGGCAAAGACAGAGGAAGAACTGAGACCTTATGGTGTGGATGTCGTCTATCTGCCTCACACAGAAGGTGTCTGTTCAACAGAGCTTCGAAAAGTTGAGGATCAGCATATTAAGGAATAAGATATTATGAAGAAATTTCTGCATATAATCGGCGGAAAAGGAAGATCCGCATTTTCAGGAAAAGCAGCCTCGTTCGGGTCGAAAACGAAAGGAAGCAGAATGGAAGGGAAGAACTCTGTCGGGAGAAACTCTTCTGTAGTGAATTCTTATCTGGGATACGGATCTTATGTTGCCAGCGGAAGCTTTCTGCGCAATACGAAGGTCGGCCGATATTGCTGCATCGGTAAAAATGTCAGAATCATCGATGTCACGCACCCCAGCAGAGGATTTGTCTCTGTACATCCTCTGTTCTTTTCCGAGAAAACTGTAGTCGGAGATTCTTATGTGGGCCGTCAGAAATTTGAAGAGTATCTGAAACTCCCTGACGGTTCAGGATACTCCGTAAAAATAGGAAACGATGTCTGGATCGGAGACGGTGCTATGATCCTGGGCGGTCATGAAATCGGGGATGGCGCTATTATCGCAGCCGGTGCGGTCGTTACAAAGGATGTTGAACCTTATACAATTGTCGCAGGTGTGCCTGCCCATCCGATCAGAAGGCGCTTTTCGGATGAGGATATCGATTTCCTACGGTCCTTCAGATGGTGGGAGAAGGATGAAGGATGGCTTTGCAGGCATGCGGAACTCTTTGAAGATATCACAAAATTCAGGGAAGAGTTCGAGAAAGGCTGATTTACTGATATTTTAGTGCTTTACTATGCTAAAAAAAACTTATATAATTTAGCACAGGGGAGCCTGTGTTCTGGTGGAAACGGACGGTTATCGAACTGCCCGTTTTTTTACATCCATCAGATTTCGGTATCTGCAGATTCCCGCAACAAGGAGGAAAAAAGATGATAACAAATGTACTGAATACTATCGATGATATTCTCTACGCGCCTGTACTGATCATCATAATGGCTGCAGCGGGACTGTATTTTACTTTCCGAACAAAATTTGTACAGATCCGCCTGTTCAAAGAGGCGTGCACCCTGATCCTTGAGCCTCCGAAGGGAGAGAAAGGAAAATCGGTCTCCTCTTTTCAGGCCCTGATGGTCTCGACTGCTTCCCGTGTAGGCACCGGTAATATAGTAGGTGTTTCGACTGCAATCTGCCTGGGCGGACCGGGTGCCGTATTCTGGATGTGGGTGATGTGTATTATCGGAGCCGCTTCAGCCTACATGGAATCGACGCTCGCTCAGATTTTTAAGAGGGTCGATAAAGAAGGAGGCTTTTATGGCGGTCCTGCCTACTATATTGAGCTTGCCATGCATTCGACCGTACCGGCAGCCGTATTTTCCGTGTTCCTGATCGCTACGTACGCATTTGGTTTTAATCTGCTCTGCTCCTATAATCTTCAGTCTACATTTGCCATATATCATTGGTATCATCCGACGATCACACCTATAATCATCGGTGCTATTCTGGCTGTTCTTATCGGCTATTGTCTTCTGGGCGGCGGCAAGAGAATTGTGCGGCTGACAGAGATCGTCGTCCCGTTCATGGGACTGTTCTATGTTGCGGTCGCTCTGATCGTTCTCCTTCTGAATATCACACACATTCCGGCCATGTTCGTTGAGATCCTTTCCGACGCGTTCAATTTTAAGGCGATCTTCGGCGGTATTTCAGGATCATGTCTGGTCCTCGGAATTAAGAGAGGCCTGTTCTCGAACGAGGCAGGTGTCGGTTCTGCTCCGAACGCATCCGCTTCTGCAGATGTAACACATCCTTCCAAGCAGGGCCTGGTACAGACGATTTCTGTTTACATTGATACAATGCTCCTCTGCACCGCTACAGCTCTTATGTGCCTCAGCACAGGTGTTGCTCACACGGAAGACGTCGCCGGCGCGACATACGTACAGAATGCGATTTCATCCGTTTTTGGCGGCATAGGTCCTATCTTTATCACGGTGGCCATGATCCTTTTCGCGTTCACAACACTTCTCGGAAATCTGTATTACTGTGATAATGCTCTTGCATTTTTGAATCATAAGAAATTGCCTGAGAAGAGATTCATGACCATATTTTATCTGTGCTGCGTAGTCGTCATCTTCGTAGGTGCTCAGATGCAGATGTCGGCTGTGTGGGCGATCGCAGACATAACGATGGGCGGAATGACGATCATAAATCTGCCGGCTTGTGTCATTCTGGGAAATTATGCAATTGATGCCCTTTCGAACTACGAGGAGCAGAAAAAGGCCGGAAAAGATCCCGTTTTCAAAGCGCGGGATATCGGTATCGATGAGAAGCTTGTAGCTGCCTGGAAGCCGACCGAGAAGGCAAAAGCAAGAAAGAAGAGAAGAAAAAAGAAACCGGCCGGTGTATGATGCATTCGGATTAATGACCTGAACAGTAATAATAAAACAAGGGAGCTGTCGCAATAAGCAGAAAAAGTGCATAAATATTCATGAAGGGACAATTAAGCGCGAGCGGTCCCTGAATGAATTATTTATGCATATAATGCTTAATGCGACAGCTCCTTTTTCTTTTATAACAAATATTTATTAACCGTGTTTTGCGTGTTCATACAGATAAATCTGTTCTCTGAACGGATCATCATTTCTGTGTTCCGCATCATGCGGGAAACGCGGGTTCATTTTATAACCTGTCGTCGTTGCTTTGGCGACAAAGTTCCCGAGATCATCCGTGATACAGATATCATAAAAGCAGGTGCGTCCGCCTTCTTTCGTGCAGTTGGCTTCGGCGTACAGGATGTTGCCGCGGCAGGAGCTCATATAGGTGATGGAACTTTGCAGAGTGACCGTCATCGGCCGGTCGTAATTGGAGGCGACCGCAAACGAAAAGTCGACCAAAGTATAATAGACAGCTCCCATCACTTCACCGACTGCATTCCTGTGGCGCTCGTCCAGTCTGAGGGAGACCAGAGAGTGATTTTCACAGCAGTCTTCAATGACGATCCCGGTCACATCCGTGGCATAGTGGTCATTTGCAAAAACGTCTCTCGCGTGAGAAATTATATCCATATGTTTTTCCTTCCTATTTTTTTTGATTAGGTGTATAATCTTTGGCTATAGTATCCAAAATGAGATTATTTGGTAAAATATCTTATCAAATCAATGTCATTTTATAAAGAGGTATACTTGTATTTTTTGGAGGTTTATATGGTCATATTAGTTACAATACCGGCTGATGAAGCAGTGAGAGCACGTTTCAAGGATGTGTCCGAAGGCTCAGAGTTCCGCTATATTGCGGCAGATGAGGTGACGGAAAGTGATGTTGCTTCTTCTGATATCATTATCGGAAATGTTCCGCCTGAGATGATAAAGGCCTCACCGCGGCTCAGACTTCTGCAGCTGAATTCCGCAGGTGCCAATACGTACTGCCTGCCCGGAATTCTTCATGAGAGCACACTGCTCTGTAATTCAACGGGCGCCTACGGTGTGGCGATCGCGGAGCATATGCTTGCATGCGTCCTGACACTGATCAAGAAAATCAACAGGTATGAATGTAACCGAAAAAAACATCTCTGGAAAGATGAAGGAAATGTACTGGGAATATACGGTTCCACGACACTCGTGATCGGAGCAGGTGATATCGGTTCGGAATTCGGGAGCCGTATGGCAGCTTTAGGCAGCCGTGTGATCGGTATCCGCAGGCATAAAGTCGCCCCTGCACCTTTCATGTGTGAGTCGGGGACCATGGAAGATATTGACCGATACCTTCCTGAGGCAGATTTTATCGCATGCTGTCTCCCGGCCACGGCTGAGACCAATAAGCTGTTCCACGCGGAAAGGATCGCCGCAATGAAATCGACGGCGATCATTGCAAATGTCGGACGCGGCTCTCTGTTCGATCAGCCTGCACTGGCAGAGGCCCTTATGGACCACACAATCGGCGGAGCCTGTCTGGATGTCACCGACCCCGAACCGCTTCCAAAAGATAATCCTCTCTGGGATTGTCCGAATCTGATTCTTACTCCGCATGTTTCAGGTGCCTATCATCTGCACCTGACTTATGAGAGAATTGTAGATATTGCTGTTTCCAATCTGAAAAAATATATGAACGGAGAACAGCCGGGGAATCTTGTGGACATGACCACCGGCTACAGAAAGTACACAGGTCAGGTCGATGGCTAATAAAGTAAATTATCAGAAAGAGCTGGAGAAAATAATAAGAGAAAATGAGAGGGACGGTATTATACCGACCCTCTTTCTGCACAGCTGCTGTGCACCCTGCAGTTCTTACTGTCTGGAATATCTGTCTTCACATTTCAGGATCACCGATTTTTATTATAATCCGAATATAACGGATGAAGAGGAATACAGGAAGAGGGAGACAGAGCTGGCAAGACTTATTGAAGAGCAGCCGCATTTGCATCCGGTTGCATTTTACAGGGGAAATTATGAGCCGGAAAAATTCTTTGAGATCGCTGCCGGTCTGGAGGATTTCCCGGAGGGAGGAGAACGTTGTTTCCGATGTTATGCGTTAAGGCTCAGGGAGACAGCAAGAATAGCGGCCGAGAACGGTTTTGATTATTTTACGACGACTCTTACGATCAGCCCGCTCAAGAATGCGGAGAAGCTCAATCAGATCGGGGCGGAACTGGCTTCCGAATACGGTGTGAAATGGCTGCCTTCCGATTTCAAGAAGAGGAACGGCTACCTGCGGTCCATAGAATTGTCCAGAGAATACGGGCTTTACCGTCAGGATTATTGCGGTTGTGTTTATTCCGTACGCTGAAAGAATTGCACTTCGGGTCAGGTTCTTTCTTAGAATTATGCCTTTTCAATAATCTGTGTTTGTGCTAAACTTGATTCGTTATTTTTATTTTTTATCGCGCAGTACTCGTGACTTTAGTCATTAGATACGCGCGTAAAGTGACACCCGTCTTCATCGTGGATACAATCCCGCGATGAAGAGATCGTTTTATTTTCAGGCAGGAGAGTGTTTATGGCTCAGTTATGGGGCGGACGTTTTACCAAAGAGACAGATCAGCTGGTGTACAACTTCAACCAGTCGATCGGTTTTGATCAGAAGTTTTTCAGACAGGATGTACGTGGTTCACGGGCGCATGTCCGTATGCTTGCGAAGCAGAGGATCCTCACAGAAGAAGAGCGAGATCTGATTCTTACAGGGCTTGACTCGATCGAGAATGATGTTCTTGCAGGAACACTGAAAATCTCAAACGAGTATGAAGATATCCATTCTTTCGTCGAGGCCGTTCTGACAGAGCGGATCGGAGCTGCCGGAAAGAAACTTCATACAGGAAGAAGCCGCAATGATCAGGTCGCCCTCGACATGAGACTATATATCCGTGATGAGATTGATGAGACGAAAGAACTTTTAAAGGAACTGCTTTATACAATTTACAGTATCATGAAGGATCATGCTCATACCTATATGCCCGGATTTACCCATCTGCAGAAAGCGCAGCCGGTCACTCTGGCACACCATATGGGAGCATATTTTGAGATGTTCCGCCGCGATACGGAGAGGATTCTTTCTATTCGTGAACGCATGAATGAATGTCCTCTCGGAAGCGGTGCTCTGGCGGGAACGACTTATGCCCTTGACAGGGAATATACAGCCGGACTGCTGGGATTCGACAGGCCGTGTGCCAACTCCATGGACGGTGTGTCTGACCGGGATTATGTCATTGAGTATGTCAGTGCCCTGTCTACGATCATGATGCATCTTTCAAGACTTTCAGAAGAAATAATAATCTGGAATTCGAACGAATACAGGTTCATTGAGCTGGATGATACTTATGCGACAGGAAGCAGTATCATGCCTCAGAAGAAGAATCCGGATATTGCTGAGCTGATCAGAGGTAAAACGGGACGTGTCTACGGAGCTCTCACGACGATGCTTACTGTCATGAAAGGGATTCCGCTCGCATATGATAAGGATATGCAGGAAGACAAGGAGATGACCTTTGACGCGATCGATACAACAAAAGGATGTATTCATCTGATGTCCGGAATGCTCGGTACGGCGACCTTTAATGAGAACAGAATGGCTGATTCCGCCAGAGGGGGATATACCAATGCGACGGACGCTGCCGACTATCTGGTAAAAAAAGGTGTTCCTTTCCGTGATGCGCACAGCATCATCGGCCGCCTTGTTCTCACGTGTATTGAAAAGGGAATCCCCATGGATGATCTGAAAATCGAAGACTGGAAGAAAGAATGTGACGTTTTCGAAGAAGACATTTATGAGGCAATCTCTCTGAAAACTTGTGTCGAACAGAGAAAAACGATAGGAGCGCCCGGCGCGATCGATGGTGAATTGACCGTATGTGAGAATTTTCTTGCATGGATCGGTTGATGATATAGGAGGAAATTATTATGAGTGAAAAACTGCGTGTTGGAATTCTCGGTGCAACAGGTATGGTGGGGCAGCGTTTTATTACACTGCTTTATAATCATCCCTGGTATGAAATCAAAGTTCTTGCGGCAAGCGCAAGAAGCGCCGGAAAGACTTACGAAGAGGCTGTCGGTGATAAGTGGAAGATGGATATGCCGATGCCGGATAGCGTTAAGAACATTGTAGTAAAAAATATTCTTGATGTTCAGGAAATTGCGGATATGGTCGATTTTGTCTTTTCCGCAGTCAACATGCCCAAAGCCGAGATCCGTGAGATCGAAGATACCTATGCGAAAGCAGAGGTCCCGGTCGTCTCCAATAACAGTGCTCACCGCTGGACACCGGATGTGCCGATGGTCATTCCCGAAATCAATCCGCAGCATTATTCCGTTATCAAGTATCAGAGAGAACGTCTCGGAACGAAACGCGGTTTCATTGCAGTAAAACCGAATTGTTCTATTCAGAGTTATATCCCATGCCTTGCGGCCTGGAAAGAATTTGAACCCACCAAGGTGGTCGTCAGCACATATCAGGCCATCTCAGGTGCCGGCAAAACATTTAAAGACTGGCCGGAAATGGTCGGCAATGTCATTCCGTACATTGGCGGGGAGGAAGAGAAGTCCGAGCAGGAGCCGCTCAAGGTCCTCGGCAGGATCGAGAATGGCCAGATCGTGAAGGCCGAAAGCCCGATCATCTCCGCACAGTGCATTCGAGTACCGGTCCTCAACGGACATACAGCTACGGTATCGATCAGCTTTGCGAAAAAGCCTACAAAAGAGCAGCTGATCGACAGACTTGTCAATTTCTCCGGCAAGCCCCAGGAACTTGGTCTGCCGCACGCACCGAGTCAGTTCATTCAGTACTGCGAAGAGGATAATCGCCCGCAGGTCACACAGGATGTGGACTTTGAAGGCGGAATGGGTGTTTCCATCGGAAGACTTCGCGAGGACAATATTTTTGATTTCAAGTTTGTCGGACTTTCACACAACACTCTCCGCGGAGCTGCCGGCGGTGCTGTGGAATCGGCTGAGATGCTCACTGCTCTCGGATATATCGAAGCTAAGTAAGGCGCTGACCGGAAAATTCACCGTCGGCGAATCTTCTATCAAAAATGATGATATGCGTCATGTAAATTATCGGCAGGCAGGAGTATATCTTCTGCCTGCCACATAAGTTTAAGGAGGAAAAATCCATCAAAGACTTATATATTGCCGAAAAACCTTCGGTCGCGCAGGAATTTGCAAGAGCCCTGAAGGTATCGGGGCCCAGACGTGATGGGTATGTGGAATCTGAAACAACAGTCGTAACATGGTGCGTCGGACATCTCATCACAATGAGTTATCCCGAAAAATATGATGCGAAATATAAGAAGTGGAGTCTTGAAACGCTCCCTTTCATACCGGATACATTTTTGTATGAAGTGATCCCGGCAGTCGAGAAACAGTTCAGGACAGTGAGTTCCCTTCTTGCCAGAAATGATATTGAAAAAATATATGTATGCACTGATTCGGGACGGGAAGGGGAATACATTTACAGACTCGTTGAGATGATGTCAGATCCGTCTGTTCAGACCAAAGACCGCAGACGTGTGTGGATCGATTCCTTCACAGATGACGAAATTGCCCGGGGGATCAAGGAAGCAAAGCCGTTATCCGCATACGACAATCTGAGTGATTCGGCGTATCTTCGTGCCAAGGAAGACTTCCTTATGGGAATCAATTTTTCAAGGCTGCTGACCCTGAAATACGGGAACGGGATTTCCAACTACCTGGGAGGAAAATGGTCCGCTGTCTCCGTAGGCCGTGTCATGACCTGCGTTCTGGGCATGGTCGTCAGACGGGAGCGGGAGATCCGGGAATTTGTCAAAACGCCTTTCTATCGCGTGGTAGGCGTGTTCAACGGGCTTGAGGCAGAATGGAAGGCGGTTCCCGGAAGCAAATACTACATAGATGGTCCGGCTTCCGCACCAGCGGCAGATACAGCCGGACAGAAGGAGGATGAGGCTGCAAAGGAAGCTGCGGCTGCTCTGCATCTGTCGCCTCTGCTTTATAAAGAAAACGGTTTTCTGAAGAGAGAGGATGCGGAAAAACTGATTGCGGAACTGAAACAGGTCGATCCCTTTGAGGGGATCGTAAAACAGATCAGCCGCAAAAAAGAAACAAAAAATCCGCCCATGCTGTATAATCTGGCGGAGCTTCAGAATGACTGCTCGAAGCGGTTCAAGATTTCACCGGATCAGACCCTGCAGATCGCACAGGAACTCTATGAAAAAAAGCTCACGACCTATCCGAGAACAGATGCCCGTGTACTTTCCAGTGCAGTTGCCAAGGTCATTGACCGAAATCTGAAAGGAATTGCCGCCTCCGGGATCGAGGATGAAGGGAACGGAAGCATAGCTGCATTTGCAAATGAAATTCTGGCCGGATCCGCCTGGAAAAATATAGGAAACACCAGATATACCAATGACAAGGCTATCACCGATCACTATGCCATTATTCCGACCGGTTCCGGGCTGAAAACGCTGCAAAGCCTTTCTCCCACGGCAAGAAAAGTATATGATACAATTGTACGCAGATTTCTTGCCGTTTTCTATCCGCCCGCAGTCTACAGTAAAACGTCCGTGACCATAACTGTCGGAAATGAGAGCTTTTTCGCAACATCCCGTATCCTGACAGAAGAGGGATGGCTGAAAGTGACCGGAGGGGAGAAGAATAAAAAAGGAGTCGATCTTTCCGGAATCAAAAAAGGAGACAGGCTCAATATTGATGATCTTTCGGTGAAGGAGGGAGAGACTTCTCCACCGAAACGATATACATCCGGCTCGATGATCCTGGCGATGGAAAATGCCGGTCAGCTGATCGAGGATGAAAGTCTGCGGGAGATGATTCGGGGATCCGGCATCGGCACATCTGCGACAAGAGCGGAGATCCTCAAGAAGCTTGTTACGATAAAATACCTGAATCTTAATAAAAAGACGCAGGTCATTACCCCGGAGCTTCTCGGAGAGATGGTTTATGATACTGTCAATTTATCCATCAGAGCCCTGCTTAATCCTGATCTCACAGCGAGCTGGGAGAAGGGACTCACCGGGGTGGCCGAAGGGACGATCACAACGGACGAGTATATGATCAAGCTTCGCGGATTTATAGAGAGAAGATGCGCTGCTGTCATGGGACTTGAAAATCAATGGCAGCTCAGACAGTGTTATGATGCCGCGGCCAGGTATTATAAAAAGCCTTCCACCGGTGGCAGTAAGCAGACCGGTACCCCAAAAAGTTCATCTAAGAAAAAATGAGAGGAGAATTATTATGGCACAGGTAGAACAGGTAAAAATTGAAGAGTTGTTCACACTCGATGAGACGATCGCAAAACCGTACCTCGAGAAATTCACATATCCGTGGGAAGCGCTTGCCGGTATTCACGACTATATTCTGGAACTCGGTCCGACGCTTCCGAAGGATCTGTATGACGAGGTGGCCGAAAATGTATGGATCGCAAAATCGGCCAAAGTATTTGATACCGCCTATATCGCAGGTCCCTGTATCATCGGTGAGAGAACACAGGTGCGCCAGTGCGCATTTGTCCGCGGAGATGCCCTGGTAGGAAACGACTGCGTAGTAGGCAATTCCGCTGAGCTTAAAAACGTCATCATCTCGAATAACTGCGAAGTTCCGCACTACAATTACTGCGGAGATTCCATCCTCGGTTTCCATGCGCATATGGGTGCCGGTTCGATCACATCCAATATTAAAGCGGACCGAAAGAACATTGTAATCAAGGGAAAAGAGGCTTCCTACGAGACCGGCCGCAGAAAGATCGGCGCCCTTCTCGGCGACTGGACGGAGATCGGATGCAATGCGGTCCTCAATCCGGGCACGGTCGTAGGTAAGAACTCACAGATCTACCCGACAAGCTGTGTACGCGGCATCGTTCCCTCAAATACGATTTACAAGGTAAACGGAGAGCAGGTAGAGAAGAAGTAAATGCGCGGGATAAAAGGCGTAATATAAGTACTTGAACTGCCGGCCGCGCTTTCCGCTGTAGAACAGGATCGGAATAAAGCCGAGTATGACTCCCGGCAGTTCCCAGTACATGGAGACCAGTCCGAAGACTACCTGAGGAACTCTCCATGCCCGCATCAGATACAGGATAAAAATAAGCAGAAGTCCTTTCCATCCGTAGTCTGTATGAAAATATTCCGCCAGAAAAACGAGCAGACCGCAGACCGGGAGCTGCAGATACCATCTGTCCCGGAAGGATTCCCATGCCCAGAGCAGACAAATTCCAAGAAAAAGGGTGAAATAGACATTATTATAACTCGGATCCCATGGCTTGGTTTTAATGCACAGGTCGAAGGGTACTTCTGAAAGAATGCCGAAAACGGCAAGACGGCACGCATATTTTCCCCTGCTTCGGGTATAGAAGAATCCCTCTACAAGGAGGAAGGAAAAAATCGGAAAGGCACACCTTCCGACAGCCCGAAGTACTTTATAGAATATATAGAGCCTGTACAGATCCGTTCCGGTGTGGATCGGCGCATTGGGGAGAAGTATCATATGATAGATCAGACATACAGCCGCATGATCGATCAGCATGGTGATACAGGCGATCAGTTTTAAGACGCTGCCGTCCAGGACCTGGTATTTTTCCGGTAAGTTATATCTGAACATTATTATCCTTTCTATCTGAAAAAAGTATATGAGCCGTCCGGCGAAATCGCACAATGATGTTTTGAAGTATACCATATTTGGAACGGTGAATAAATCAGTTTTGCAGATTGATGCCAGGAAACGACTATATTGACAAAAGCACAGGAAGTTGTAAAATATGCTGTAATGTGTTCAAGCGGCATATTTGCAAGACGGAAGGAGAGACATGGAGAATCAGATTATTTTATCCCTGCTGGTCGATAATGTATCCGGTGTTCTTTCAAGAATTTCCGGTCTGTTTTCCCGGAGAGCCTATAACATCGAGAGCCTGACAGTAGGAGAGACTACGAATCCCCGCATATCCCGCATGACGATTGTCAGCCGGGGAGATGAACAGATCCTTATGCAGATCATGGCTCAGCTTCAGAAGCAGGAAGATGTCAGGGATATCAAGGTCCTTTACCCCGATAACTCTGTATGCAGAGAGCTCATTCTGGTGAAAGTTATGGCGGATGCCCGCAGCAGGATCGATATTATCTCTATTGCAAATGTCTTTCGAGCCAATGTTATCGATGTACAGAAAGATTCCCTGATCATTGAACTGACCGGATCTCGTCCCAAACTGGAGGCTATGCTTGAAATGCTCGGGGACTACAAGATAGCGGAGCTGGCAAGGACCGGAATCACCGGGTTGTCCAGAGGAACACAGGATGTGAGATACCTGTAAAAAGTCACTGTTGACAGGAGTTACTATGGATTATTACAGAGAAGATAAGCAACCGGATGACGAGCGTTATGCCGCAAGCGAAAGACGGGAGGCTTTTTATAACGGACAGACTTATGAACAGAGAAGCTATCCTGATCAGCCGGGTCTGTCACAGAACAATTACCCTCAGAATGACTATGTTCCCAATGAATTTGGTCAGAACAGCTACACGCAGGGAAATAACGGTCAGAACAGCTACGGACAGAACGGTTACGGACAGGGCAGCTATGCTCAGGGAAATAACGGGCAGAACGGTTACGGGCAGAATTATTACAGGAACACGAACAATCAGACAGGCGGTCTTGCGATCGCAGCACTTGTTCTCGGAATCATATCCATCCTGCTTTGCTGGTTCGCTCCGATAGCAATGCCTGCCTCGATCGTAGGTATTATTCTGGCTGTGATCGCCCTGTCAAAAAAGCAGTCCAGGGGGATGTCGATCGCAGGAATGATCACTTCTATCGTGGGGGGGATCCTGGCTATCCTTTTGGTGGCACTCGTTCTTATGATGTTCTCGGCCGTGGATCATTATGATTCATTCAGCGCTGATGATGACCCCGGTTTTGCTCCTTACCCTTATGCGGAAGAGGGAGATGAGAATCCCTTTGACGAATTCGAAGATTTTTTCAATAACCTGAATTAAAGAGAAAAGACTGTACGAAAGCAATGAACGGCTGTCGTACAGTCTTTTTTTATGCATAAATAAAATAAGCAGGTCTTTTAATCGTTCCTCACATCCATGAGTGCCTCGACAACGGTCGGGATACCGTTCACGAGCACAGCGCCGTCCACCGGAATCAGTATGTAGGTAACACCGTCGATTACCCTGGTCGAGATGAACTGTGATTTGTCCGCAGGAACTTTAATTGTAGCTGAGTCAGTCGCTACAACAACGGCCGGATCTCGAAGGGCAGATACGGAGAGGGGAACATCCCCTATAATATCGTCATAGGATTCGTCAAAATTTTCCGTATCAATGCCGCAGCGCTCTGCCAGTTTCTTCGCATCCGTTTTTTCAAGTACCGTTACATTTTCCGCTTCCAGGTGCGAAAGATCTTCCTGTATGCCTGCGGCTTCCGCAACGCTGATATTCAGAGAATCCATGAGCGTATTAAAAGCGTCTTTCTGTGCTTTCGCATTTGCAGGGACAGATGAATCAAAAAATGTGCCGAAGAGTTCACTGCTGATCTCTTTTTTGGCTCTGTAGAGAACCTCGTTCATATCGCCGATCCTGTCATTGAAGGAAGGATAGAGGAAACCTTCCGACGGAACACCGATCGTCCATCGCCTGTCAAGTTCCGAAACGCCGGAGACATCGCTGTAGCCTAATGCAGGCTTTGAAAGAGAAGCGGGGCAGATCGTAAAGAGCAGGGACTGGAAAACAACATCGCCGTCCTCGAGTTTTCTTCGGTCAGTAGATAATGCCGGTACGTCATAGGTGATCCTTGCAAGACATGCATAATAGGGATCGGTGTGCGCATAGGAGGCAATGATCTCACCGGCAAAATCTTCCAGAATTTCCTCATCAGGCTCATCGGCGGTACGCAGAGCGAAAAGTTTTTCGGCCTGCGATCCGAGTTCTACCGGGAAAAGTTCTCTGCCGAAGCTTCCTGATACCGCCTTTTTCAAGATATCTTTGTGGCGGAACATCTCATCTTCATCAAAGGAGAGGAATTTGCGGAACGACTGCCAGGACAGTTCATTATCCGGAGTTACATAAAAAGCATAGATCCAATCTACAGGAGGTTCATTCCTTCGAAGGGCTTTGCGTATTTCTGCAAGATTACTTTTATCCATAAAATTAATACCTTGGTCCGTCCTTTCTGAGCCTGTCCACCGGTGTCAGTGGACAAGCAGCATTGAAAAAAGAAAAACCACAGGATGTAGTAAGCAGAAGTTGTCTGCATCACTATATCATGTGGTAAAATCGGGGCAGCGAGATTCGAACTCGCGACCTCACGGCCCCCAGCCGTGCGCGCTACCAAGCTACGCCATACCCCGTAACTCGTTTATTATCGTTCATAAATACAAATATGTCAAGAGTCACTTTTTAAGAACATCGGAAAATTCCTGCCGGTACTTGTACGATATTCGCTGTCATTCCTGATTATTCATTGTCATTCTTTAAGTGAAATGATATAATCGTAAATGCCGAACAGGCGTTTTGCAGGTCTGTGGCAGAAACAAAATTGTGTAAAGGAGATCAGTTATGTCTATTCTTTATAAGTCGACCCGTTCCGATGCGCCGGCCGTTACCGCTTCCCAGGCAATCCTCACAGGACTTTCACCGGACGGAGGTCTCTATGTGCCGACAGAAATCCCTCAGCTTGACAGACCGCTTGATGAGCTTGCGGCTATGAATTACAGGGAACTGGCTTACGAGATCATGAGCAAGTTCTTTACGGATTTTACGGATGAGGAGCTGAGGACCTGCATCGCCAATGCATACGACAGTAAGTTCGATACAGATAAGATCGCCCCTCTCGTCAAGAAAGACGGAGCATATTACCTTGAACTGTACCATGGAGCGACCATAGCATTTAAGGATATGGCCCTGTCGATCCTTCCCCACCTTATGGTCACATCCGCGCGCAAGAACGGCGTCACCAATGATATCGTTATTCTGACAGCGACTTCCGGTGATACGGGAAAAGCTGCCATGGCAGGTTTTGCCGATGTGCCCGGCACGAAGATCATTGTTTTTTATCCCCACGGCGGTGTTTCCAATATTCAGTACCTGCAGATGGCTACACAGCGAGGTGATAATACACATGTAGTTGCCATAAACGGGAACTTTGATGACGCGCAGACTGCTGTCAAGAAGATGTTCAATGATAAGGCGATGGCTGCTGAGCTAGGTGCAAAAGGATATCAGTTCAGCTCCGCGAACTCCATTAATATCGGACGCCTGGTCCCACAGATTGTTTATTATGTATATTCTTACTGCCAGCTCCTTACTTTGGGTGAGATCAAAGCAGGCGACAAGATCAACATAACCGTTCCGACCGGAAATTTCGGCAATATTCTTGCAGCTTATTATGCCAAACAGATGGGACTGCCGGTCGAGAAACTGATCTGTGCTTCGAATGAGAACAAGGTCCTCTTTGATTTCTTCCAGACAGGTGAATATAACAGAAGGAGAGATTTTATTCTCACATCCTCACCGTCCATGGATATCCTGATATCAAGCAATCTCGAGCGCCTGATCTACAGGATCGCAGGTGATGATTACGAGAAAAATCTTGCGTTCATGAAGAATCTTTCAGAGACGGGACAGTACGATATCACGCCCGAAATGAAAGACCGGCTTTCTGATTTCTACGGAGGATTCGCCTCTGAAGAGGAAAACTTTGCAGGTATTCGAGATCTCTATGAGAAGACCGGTTATGTGATAGACACCCATACGGGTATCGGCAATGCTGTTTATCGCAGATATGTCGCTGAGACCGGCGACACGACTCCGACCGTAATTGCTTCCACGGCCAGTCCCTATAAGTTCGCTGTCTCCGTAGTTGGGGCGATCGCTCCCGAAAAAACGGAGGGCAGAACAGACTTCGAGCTGATCGATATTCTCACAGAACTGGCGGGAACGAAAGAACCGGCTGCTATCACAGACATTCGTACGGCTCCGATCAGACATAAAACAGTTGTTGATCCCGTCGACATGCCGGATGCGGTCAGAAAATTCCTCATCTGACAGAGAGGATGCGGTCCCATTTTACGGATATAGTTATCATGAAAAATTCAGAGACCAATTTTGTAAAAATCATCCGGGAAATCTGTGCGGAAGAGAATATTGTCTTGAAGTCCTACAGTGCCGACTGGATCTTCCGGCTTGAAAAGGATGGTGTGCATGACATCATACTGGGCTATCAGTTCGGTCTGAACAGTGCGTCTGTCAATATGCTCTGTTGTGACAAATGTGCAGCCAGTGAAATCATGTCAGAGTGCGGAATACCGAATATTGAGCATGAGCTGTTCGCTTCCCCTGAGAATCAGAAATTCATGGGATTTCCGGGAAACTGGAAAAGGCTCCTGGAACTGCTCGATCAATATGGCACTGTTGTATGCAAGCCAAATCAGGGAACGGGCGGAGAGAATGTCTGCCGCTGTTCGACAAAGTACGAACTGGAAGAAGCCGTTCATCGGATCTTTCTAAAATCGGACTATATGGCCGTCTCAAAATTTTATGAGATCGAGGACGAATACCGGGCAATTATTCTTGACGGGAAAATTCGGCTGATCTACAGAAAAAAGAGGCCGCAGATCACAGGGGATGGTGTTCATTCCATAGCCGGTCTCTGCATGCTTTATGCTGATCATGGTCAGCTTCCCTCTGAATTTGGCGTGGCAGATTTTTCAAGGATTCCCGCAAAAGGAGAGAAAGTCATCCTGAACTGGAAACATAATCTGGGTCTGGGAGCCCATGCCGATCTCCTTTCAGACGGTCCCGTCCGGAAAGAACTATCTGACATTGTCAGCAGAGTGTATAAAGAAATCGGTGTGAGATTTGCTTCGATCGATATCGTCGGTACGAACGAGGGATTTAAAGTACTTGAAATTAATTCCGGAGTCATGATGGAAAATTTCGCCGGACAGAGTTCGCAGAATTACCTGACGGCCAAGAAAATCTACCGGGACGCTATCCTTAAAATGATGGGAGCTGAAAGATGATGCACATCAGGAGTGCCGGGCGTTCCTGACAAAAACCGAAAGAGGGTGAATGCGGATGCGCTGGTCACAGATCCTAAGTACCTACCGTGCGGGAGAAGACGAAGAACATCTGACAAATGATCTGAGAAGTGAATTTGAAAAAGACTATCATAAAATAATAGGAAGCGCCTCTTTCCGCAGACTGCAGGACAAAACACAGGTCTTTCCGCTCGATAAAAGTGATTTTATCCGTACCCGTCTGACCCACAGCCTGGAAGTATCATCCATCGGGCGTTCTCTCGCTCAGAATATCTCTGAATCGATTATTGAGAGACGTCTTGACCCGAACTTTAACCTGGAAACGGAGCGCAACGTCGCTGCGGTCATAGAGTGCGCCGGACTGATCCATGATATAGGCAATCCGCCTTTCGGCCATTTCGGTGAAGAAGCGATCCGGGAGTGGTTTGCAGGGCATCTGTCAAGAATGCGCTATGAAGGCCGTACAATTACAGATATACTGACTCTGCAGGAAAGAGAAGATTTCCTTAATTTTGAAGGTAATGCGCAGGGCCTGAGACTGGTGTCAAAACTGCACTATGCGGAGAACGGCTGCGGACTTAACCTTACATATGCGCTTCTCTCGACCATGATCAAGTATCCCAGGTCTTCTGTAGAGATGAATCCGGCTGCCGGAGATGTGACAGACAAGAAGATGGGTTATTTCAAGGCGGAGCAGGATCTCTTCGAACGGATCCAGGAAAAGACCGGAACGAAAGGCCGAAGAAATCCGCTCACATTTATTCTGGAAGCGGCCGATGACATAGCGTACGCAACGGCGGACATAGAGGATGCCTACAAGAAGGGATTCTTTGACTTTCAGACATTTGTCGCGGAACTTTGGAAGAGGAAGGTGGACCCTGAATATATTGAGCTTCTGGACAGCTATTATTCCGGAAATGTTCAGGGAAAACCTGCAGCCACAGGAAACTGGGGTGCGCTCGGCGATTATATGAACAGCCGTAACCGTATGGACGGTACCTATGGCGGAAAAATGCGCAGCAGCGAAGCTGCCATGTCAGGTTCTTCCGTCAGTTCAGGTGAATCAGCACTCATGCGATGGCTCTCCGAGATCCAGAGTATTCTTCTCGTGGCAGCTACAGGCGGATTCGTCAATCACTATAAGGCAATCATGGGCGGGACCTTTTCAAGTGAGCTGATCGGGAACGGAAAAGAAGCGGTCCTGATGAATGCTCTGAAAGGAATCGCATACGATTATGCCTTTACATCCATGTCTATTTATAAGACAGAGATCGCTGCCAATAACATTCTGACGTATCTTCTGAACAAACTGGTCCCTGCTGTCCTGCAATATGACAGGAGCATGCCGCCGGGCCTTATGGAGGAGAAGTTCCTCTCCCTTGTATCGGAGAACTACAGACAGGTATATGAATGGTCGACCGCAGGCAGATCAGACCTGGAAAAAGTATATTACAGAATACTTCTCGCAACGGATACAGTCAGCGGGATGACGGACTCCTACGCGCGAGATCTGTATACCGATCTTAACGGTATTACATAACGCTTAATGCTTTACAAGAAACTTACGAAAAGTTATAATAATATTGTTCCTGGAATGTGCGATCCCCCTATTTTTCCTGAACCTACATTTGAATTAAAGGGATTCCTATATCGTCGGTCTCAATGTCAGGCCATATCTACGGATCAGTGGAAGACAGCGAATCGAGTGCGGTTACCCACCTGGCATCGGCTAGGCGTCAGTTTCATAGGAACGGCATTCCGGGAATATAAGAGCAGGCTTACCTGGTACCAGGCGGTCTAAGTGCAGGCCTGTGAAAAAGACGGGGCTGCCGCATCATTTAATTGCATGCTTTACAATGAATCAGACGTTTCCGGTTTTTTGTAAAGGTTTGCAATTTCGGTGCGACAGCCCCGGTTCTATGTGTTATTTTAATCTCTGACGCAGAATTCTCGTGACTTTAGATCGTGAAGATGAAAGCGCAGGATGAAACCTTTTAGAAGTATGTTGAACCTGCGGGCAAAAATGCCCCGAACAGGACTTTAATTAAAGATTTGAGGAGGATAAAGATGGTCACAAGCAGAGAGTTCGGTAAAACAGCTGACGGAAGAGTCGTCACAGCGTATACAATCGAAGGAAATAACGGGGCTTCGGCAACAATTCTTGATCTGGGCTGCGTTATACAGAGCGTTATTGTTCCGGACAGGGAAGGAAAACTCACGGATGTTACACTTGGCTATGACGATGTGGAGTTCTATACGAAGAATCCGAGCTGTTTCGGAGCAATAGTCGGAAGGAATTGCAACCGTATTCGCGGCGGGAAGATTTCTATAGACGGTAAAGAATATACACTTGCTCTTAATGATGTCTATAATAATCTTCACAGCGGACCGAACGGATATCAGTTCCGCCTCTGGAAAGTCGGCAAGATCACGGATCAGTCCGTACAGTTCCTTCTTGAAAGTCCGGACGGAGATCAGGGATATCCTGGAAATATGAAAGTAGAAGTGACTTTTACCTTTAATAAGGCAAATGAGCTTACCCTTTCATACAGAGCATCCGCTGACCGGGATACGATTGCCAATCTTACAAATCATAGCTACTGGAACCTCAACGGGGCAGGAGAAGGACTTATTTACGATCATGTGCTCTGCATTCATGCAGACAGATTTACACCGCTCGACGAGCATAATGTTCCTGACGGAACTTTCGCGGAAGTTGCCGGTACTGAGATGGATTTCACATCCGCAAAGCCGATTGGCAGAGACATAAAGGCCGGTACGGAGCAGCTCGTCAGAGGAACAGGTTACGATCATCACTTTGATATTAACGGGGAAGGTTTCCGTGAAGCAGCCTGGGCACAGGGAGATAAATCCGGTATCAGGCTTACGATCAGTACAGATGCTGACGGGGTCCAGCTCTATACAGGCAATTTCCTTGAAGACCCGAATGGCAAAGGCGGAAAATATTACCCGGACAAGGGCGGATTTGCGATCGAAGCACAATTTGTTCCCAATTCCATCAATGACCCTGCGTACAAGTCTTCACTGCTTCGGGTCGGTGATGTATTCACACAGAAAACGGTATATGCATTCAGCACTGACAGATAATTATGAATGAGATCATAAAGGGATATAATATAGTTACCGGGAGAATGAACAGGCACCACATTGCCGCTTATGCGGCAACGTGTGCCTATTTTCTGGTGATTTCCTTTGTTCCGTTCATGCTTATTTTCTTTGTTATATCAAGACAGACACAGGTGAACTCGACCTCTCTGCTGAACGGGATCATAGAAGTTGTCCCAATCGGCCTCAAAGATTTTACTTCCACGATCATCGAAGAAGTCTATCACAAACCGTTCAAAGTCGTACCGATTTCCATTATCATTCTCGTCTGGTCCGCATCGAAGTTCTTCCACGCGCTCACGAAAGGATTGAATGTTATCAGCGGAGCGGAAGAGAGCAGAAGTTTTCTTTACCTGCGGATCAGATCGATGCTGTACATCATCATACTTCTGATCTTTATTTTTGCTGCGCTTCAGATTTCAGTCTTCGGTCGGACGATCAATGAATACATCGCCGCAAAGATGCCGGATGTTAAAGATTTCCTTGACTTTATTTATCCGTTCCGTTCGATACTTGCATACTTCGGACTGCTCTGCATTTTACTTTTCGTATATAAATTTCTGCCGGACTGCCATTATACGTTCAAGAGTCAGCTGCCCGGAGCCCTGATCACTTCGACGCTGTGGATGTTCTTTTCCTATATTGTCTCCCTCTATTTTATGAGGAGCGGCAGTCTTATGACGACATATGGCAGTATGACCGGTATTGTGCTGGCTATGCTGTGGCTCTATTTCTGCATGCTGTTCGTTCTTGTAGGAGCCGAACTGAACCGCATGATTTACGAGGATCCTGAGGAGAACATTCTGTTCGTTACGATCGACGGAGCGGTACAGCGGGGAAACGAGAAGAACCAGCGCATCCGTGAGCAGATCATCCGCGAGAAAGCGGAGGCAGAAGGGAACGCGTCGGGACCAAACAGTCAGGCTTATGTCATCAGACAGCCTGATGACATAGAAATAAGATGGGATGATGAGGATGAAAATAAAGAAAATATAAAATAATCCACCCTGAAAAAGACTGTTTTCTTTGACATTTGTTCCTTAACGATATAGAATTTGTTAGTATGTGTGAAAATGTATGTTTTAAATACTCTGGAGGCATATATGAGTGATATAGAACAGAAAGTAAGAGAGATTCAGGAAAATGCCATGAACGCGATCAATTCAGCAGAAGGTCTTGAAAAGCTGAATGATGTTCGCGTCTCTTTCCTCGGAAAAAAGGGTTCCCTCACAGCAGTCCTGAAATCCATGAAGACAGTCTCCCCGGAAGACAGACCGAAAGTCGGGAAATGGGTGAATTCTGCCCGTGAAGTTATCGAAGCGCAGATGGAAGAAAAGAAGAGAAAACTGGACGCCGAACGGCTTAACAGACAGCTCGCGGCTGAAGAAATCGATGTCACTCTTCCTGCGAAGATGAAATTCATCGGTCATCGCCATCCGAACACGATTGCTCTCGAGGAAGTTGAAAGAATTTTCATCGGCATGGGCTACGAGGTCATTGAAGGACCTGAAATCGAATACGATGATTATAATTTTACAAAGCTCAATATACCTGCCAACCATCCGGCAAAGGATGAGCAGGATACCTTTTATATTAATAAAGAGATCCTTCTCCGTACACAGACATCTCCGGTCCAAGCCCGTGTCATGGAGAAGGGAAAGCTCCCGATCCGTATGATCTCACCCGGACGCGTTTTCCGGTCAGATGAAGTGGATGCGACGCATTCACCGTCTTTCCATCAGATCGAGGGACTTGTAATCGACAAGAATGTCACGCTGGCTGATTTGAAAGGAACTCTTGATGTCTTTGCCAAGGAGCTGTTCGGTCCGGATACGAAGACGAAGTTCCGTCCGCATCATTTCCCGTTCACGGAACCGTCAGCGGAGGTTGATGTGTCCTGCTTCAAGTGCGGGGGTAAGGGATGCCGTTTCTGCAAGGGTTCCGGATGGATCGAGATCCTCGGATGCGGTATGGTCCATCCGCATGTTCTTGAAATGTGCGGAATTGATCCGGAAGAGTATACGGGATTTGCTTTCGGCGTAGGTCTTGAGAGAATTGCTCTTCTTAAGTATGAAATCGATGATATGCGTCTGCTGTATGAGAACGATGTCCGTTTCCTCAGTCAGTTCACCTGATCAGCACGCATGATTTCGACAATTCCCGAGCCTGCATTATATAAAAAGGAGTACCTATGAACACTTCACTTTCATGGATAAAAAAATATGTCCCGGATCTTGATGTCTCTGCCCAGGAGTATGCGGATGCCATGACTCTGTCCGGAACAAAGGTAGAAAATTACGAAGAACTTGATAAAAATCTCGACAAGATCGTTGTGGGCGAGATTTTAAGCTGTGAGCCGCATCCGAATTCAGACCATCTTCACGTATGCATGGTCAATGTCGGAGCAGAGGAACCGCTCCAGATCGTATGCGGTGCACCGAATGTGGCTGCCGGTCAGAAAGTACCGGTCGTTCTCGAAGGCGGAAGCGTCGCGGGAAGCAGAGATGGCGACAAAGCTGCCGGTGGTATCAAGATCAAAGCCGGCAAACTTCGCGGTGTGGAATCACACGGTATGATCTGCTCGATCGAGGAGCTTGGAAGCACGCACGAAATGTATCCGGAAGCTCCTGAGTACGGTATCTATGTATTCCCGGATGATACGGAGGTCGGAGCGGACGCTGTTGAACTTCTTGGTCTTCATGATGCAATCATAGAATATGAAATCACTTCCAATCGTGTAGACTGTTACAGCGTCATCGGTATAGCGCGTGAGGCTGCTGCTACATTTGGAAAAGAATTCCATAAACCGGAAATTAAAGTAACCGGCAATGATGAGAAAGCGTCAGATTATATTGATGTGGAAGTGATCGACAAGGATCTGTGCCCCCGCTTCACAGCCAGAGTTGTGAAGAATGTCAAGCTTGGTCCGTCTCCGAAATGGATGCAGAGATGTCTTGCATCCAATGGAATCCGTCCGATCAACAATGTTGTCGATATCACGAACTATATCATGGAAGAGTACGGCCAGCCGATGCACTCCTATGATTACGATATGATCGCCGGGCATAAGATCATTGTTAAGCGCGCAAAGGACGGTGATGTCTTTACAACGCTTGACGGTCAGGAACGTCACCTCGATCACGATGTCATCATGATCTGTGATGCCGAAAAAGAAATCGGAATCGGCGGTATCATGGGCGGTGAGAATTCCATGATCACAGATAATGTAAAAACCGTTCTTTTCGAGGCTGCCTGCTTTAACGGAACCAATATCCGTCTGTCCTCCAAGAGAATCGGTCTGCAGACAGATGCTTCTCAGAAGTTCGACAAGGGACTTGATCCGAATACGGCAGAGGAAGCAATCAACCGTGCATGTGAACTCATGGAAGAGTTCGGAGCAGGTGAAGTTGTCGGCGGCATCGTAGATGTCTATGACGAGGTCCGCAAGCCGAAGGAAGTGGCTTTTGAACCCGAGAAGATCAATGCTCTGCTCGGAACATCTTTCTCAGAAGAGGAGATGATTTCTTACTTTGAGGCAGTCGATCTCAGGTATGATGCGGAAAAACGTGCAGTAATCGTCCCGACATGGAGACAGGATGTCCTTCGCACATGTGATCTCGCCGAAGAAGTTGCCCGTTTCTATGGCTATGACAAGATCCCGATGACGCTGCCTTCCGGTTCGGCAACAGCCGGAAAGCTTCAGTTCGACATGAGAATCCTTGCCATCGCTCGTGAAATTGCTGAAGATTGCGGCTTCTCACAGGGGTACTGCTATTCTTTCGAATCCAGGAAGGTTTTCGATAAGCTGAGACTGGATCCGGATGATTCGCTTCGCAACGCCATTGAGATCATGAATCCTCTCGGAGAAGATTTCTCTATCATGCGGACGACTTCCCTGAACGGAATCCTTACTTCTCTGGCTACTAATTATAATAGAAGAAACAAAAATGTCCGGCTCTATGAGCATGGTAATGTCTATATTCCGAAGGCTCTTCCGCTGACTGAGCTCCCGGACGAGCGTATGCGTCTCACACTCGGCATGTACGGTGAAGGCGATTTCTTTGATATGAAGGGTGTCGTCCAGCTTCTGATGACCAAATTCGGTCTTCGGAAAAAAGCGGTGTATAAAGCAGATGTAAAACGGAATTATCTCCATCCCGGACGTCAGGCTCAGATCATCTACGAAGGGACCGTGATCGGTGAGATCGGCGAAGTACATCCGCTTGTATGCCAGAATTACGGCATTGGGGAACGCACTTATATTGCCGTGCTTGATATGCCTGCTATTTTGCCTTATGCGACATTTGACCGCAAGTTCACGGGTATTGCCCGTTATCCGGCTGTAACACGTGACATCTCTATGATCGTTCCCCGCAGCATTACGGCTGCAGAGATCGAAGCCGTTCTCGAACAGAGAGGCGGAAAGCTTCTTGAAAGCTATAATCTTTTCGATATTTATGAGGGTCCCGGAATTCTGCCCGGCTATAAGTCTGTCGCATACAGTCTGGTCTTCAGGCATAAAGATAAGACCATGGAGGAGAGTGAGATCGTCTCCGCTATGAATAAGATCCTAAACGGTCTGAACGGCATCGGAATTGAACTCAGAAAGTAAAAATCGTAAAAAGAGACTGAAGTTGACTTTTCTGAAGGAGATTTATGAAAACATCGGATTTTTATTATGATCTTCCGGAAGAACTGATCGCACAGGATCCGCTTAAAGACCGCTCTTCGTCAAGGCTCCTTTTTATGGACCGGGAGAGCGGTGAAATTACACACGGTGTTTTCACGGACATAAGGAACTATCTTTCGCCGGGGGATACGCTTGTTATCAACGATACCAGAGTCATTCCTGCGCGTCTGTACGGCGTAAGAGAGGGGACAATGGGTAAAGTAGAGATCCTCCTTCTTGTCCGTAAATCGGCAGATACCTGGGAAACACTGGTGAAGCCGGGTAAAAAGTGCAGAATCGGTACAAAAATTCTTTTCGGAAGTCCGGACGGCAGCCCGGAGAAAGCGCCCCTGATCGGTGAAGTTGTGGATATTCTCGAGGAAGGTAATCGACTTATACGGTTTTCTTATGAGGGGATATTCGAAGAGGTGCTTGACTCGCTCGGTGAGATGCCTCTGCCGCCTTATATCCACCATAAACTGGAAGACAGGACACGTTATAACACGGTCTATGCCAAGCATGACGGTTCTGCAGCCGCCCCTACTGCCGGTCTTCATTTTACGAAGGAGCTGCTGGAAGAAATTCAGCGTATGGGCGTCAACATTGCCCATGTCACTCTTCATGTCGGACTCGGAACATTTCGTCCCGTCAAGTCGGATAAAATAGAAGAGCATCATATGCACTCGGAATACTATATCGTTTCCGAAGAGACGGCTGAACTTGTCAATCGCACAAGAGAAAGCGGACACAGGGTTATCTGCGTCGGAACGACATCCTGCAGAACAATCGAATCTGCTGCCGTATCGGACGGAGAAGGCGGCTATAAGCTTGCCGCAAAAAGCGGATGGACCCAGATTTTCATTTATCCGGGTTATACATTCAAGCTGATGCAGGGTCTTATTACGAATTTCCATTTACCGGAATCTACGCTGGTCATGCTGGTCTCAGCATTTGCGGGAAGGGAACATGTGCTTGCTGCCTATGAAGAGGCGGTGAAAGAACGATATCGGTTCTTCTCATTTGGAGATGCGATGCTGATCTTGTGAATACTGAAAAAATTCAGAAAAAACTATCTGTAATCAATCGTATGATCAAAGATACATGACTGCATAAAAGGTCGGGACTGCTCCCGACCTTTTTCGTATCAAAAATGTGTTCATCAGATTTCAGAACGAATTCGTCAGCATCGCAAGATCATGATAGAACATCGGATAGGATATTTTTACGCAGTCCGTGTTCGTAATTGTCATCTGCGTATCGGATATCAGACCGGCTATGGAAAAGGCCATCGCAAGTCTGTGATCACCAAGCGGATCGACCGTCGTTCCGTTAAAGAATCCGAGCCGGCCGGGAGAGCGCTTTGCACGCTGCCTTTTTCCTCCTGCGCCGTGAATGATCATTCCATCAGGAGTCTCTTCGACATTTACATTCATATTGCGGAGATTTTCGACAATCGCGCCCAGGCGGTCAGATTCTTTGACCCGCAGTTCAGCCGCGTCGTAGATCGCCGTATCTCCCTCCGCGCAGGCTGCCATGATGGCAATGATCGGAAGCTCATCAATAAGAAGAGGAATCAGGGCTCCGCCGATATTCGTTCCTTTCAGCTTCGAGGACTTCACTGTGATATCTGCGACCGGTTCACGTCCTTCCATTCGAACATTGCTTGTTGTTACACTTCCCCCCATCGCTTTTGCTACCCGGAGGATACCATCCCTGGTCTCATTGATACCGACCCCCAGAAGATGTATTTCCGATTTCGGGACGAGGAGAGCGGCAGCGATAAAATAGGCAGCAGACGAGATATCGCCGGGAACCGTGATCTTCTGGCCTCTCAGATTCGTTCCCGGGTATACAATAGCCCCGGGATACATCGTAAGGGGATCCACTTTGGTCTTTATATTCCCTCCGAAAGCAGAGAGCATAAGTTCTGTGTGATTTCTTGATCTGGCAGGCTCAAGGTAAGTTGTAGGTCCGTCAGCGTAAAGACCTGCAAGCAACACACAGGATTTGACCTGGGCAGAAGCGACATTGCTTGTAAAATGAACAGGTTTCAGATTCCCTCCATGGATGGAGAGGGGGAGACAGAAGTTTTTGTTTTCCGAAGTAATGTCGCAGCCCATCTGTGTGAGCGGATCCATGATCCTTTTCATGGGACGTCGTTTAAGAGAGCTGTCCCCTGTTATATACGAATCGAAATCCTGACCTGCAAGAATGCCGGACAGCAGACGGACAGTCGTTCCGCTGTTCATGGCATTCAGTGGAGTTTCCGGCTTCCTGAGTCCATGAAGACCGTTCCCGTGTATAACGAGAACAGACTGCGTTTCTCCTGTGTACAGGTCATCTTCCCTGATTTCCTCGATTTTTATTCCCATGCTTCTAAAGCAGTTGATCGTGGCAAGACAGTCCGCGCTCTTTAGAAATCCGCGCACTTCAGTCGTTCCGTTCGCAATGGCTCCGAGCATAACGGACCGGTGAGAGACAGACTTATCTCCCGGAACACGAAGATCTCCGCGGAGTGATTTAGCTACTGGTATTTTCATAGATTCTCCTGTAAATGTTGGTTCTTATCAGTCGTGGTAAATCGTATATCCTCTGTTGCCGAGCAGGCTTATGGCCTTTAACATGGACTCTTCATTATAAAAAACAATTCTGAGAACACCCTGTTCAAATTCACGGTTATGAACAATACCTATGTTCTTAATGGAGATAGCATTAACGGCGAGTATAGTAGCTACCGTAGCAATGCTGCCTGCCTCATCGATCAGATCCAGATAGATACGGAATTCGCGAAGGACGGAGCCGGCCTTCGTATCAAAGCTGTCTCTGTAATCCTTGCAGTCTGAAAATATATGAAGAAGTTTTTCGGCATCCTCATTGCCCACAGCATGCCTGTAATCCAGAAGTTTTGCGATATATTTATCGAGCATATAGCAGATATTGTCCGGATTCGAAAGACAGATTTCCTGCCACATCTGAGGTGACGAGGATGAAATCCGGGTGATATCCCGGAATCCGCCGGCTGCTATCGTGCGCATATATTCTTCCGGTCCGTCCAGATCATGGACCAGGTTGACTAAAGAAGCGGAGATGACGTGCGGAAGATGGCTGATGGCTGCAGTCACCTTATCATGCTCTCTGTAATCCATGATCAGGGGTAAAGCCCCGATGGATTCAAGCATTTCTTTCATCCCCTTTATTTTCTCTTTCGGAACACCTGCAGAAGGAGTCATAATATACCAGGCGTTCTCAACCAGTCTGTCAGAAGCATTGGTGTAGCCTGTTTTTTCAGATCCGGCCATAGGATGTCCGCCTATAAAACGGTCGGTAAGTCCCCGCTCTTCGATATATCTGTGTATCTCCCCTTTTACGGAGCCGACATCGGTAAGTATGGTCCCCGGTCTGACGAGCTCCGTAAGACGATCCATGAACTGCAGCGCCGTCACAACAGGAACGCAGAGAAATATAATATCACATCCGGAAAAAGCCTCGAGGCTTTCATCGGAAGCAATACTCACGGTTCCGTCACGAACTGCCATATCCAATACTTCATGATTACGATTATATGCCGTTATAGTAAGATCCGGATATACGCGGCGCAATGCTTTTGCGACAGATCCGCCTATAAGGCCCAGGCCGATAAAGCCGATATTTTCAAAAGTCAAATCCGATCATCCCTGCCTTTCAATAGAGCTTTTTTATGCATAATATTTACGGAATGAATGACCAACAGGCACTTCATTCCGTAAAATGCCATGTACAATATTACCAAATTAATCGGATGAAGAAAAGTGCATGGCTGAAATTTAGTGCTTTAAAGCGCAAAAAACATGCAAATAACATGCAAATTATTATTTTTTTGAGCTCCATTCCCGGGTTTTAAGGGCAATCGCACTTGAATAATAAGATAAACTCTAGTAAAATATCTGCATAATTGTTTTTGGGAGGTTATCATGAACGTTTATACTAGTGACAGAATCCGTAACGTCGTATTACTTGGTCACGGCGGATCGGGTAAGACAACCCTTACAGAAGCTATGGCTTATCTCTCCGGCATCACGAACCGTATGGGTAATGTGACGGACGGTAATACCATCAGTGACTATGATAAGGAGGAAATCAGGAGAAAGTTCTCGATCGGAGCTTCAGTTGTTCCGATTGAATGGAATAAAGTAAAAGTCAACATACTCGATACACCGGGTTATTTTGATTTCGTCGGTGAAGTAGAGCAGGCTGTAAGCGTTGCTGACGCTGCTATTATTCTGGTCTCCGGAAAAGACGGTATTCAGGTCGGTACAGAGAAGGCATGGGAACTCTGTGAAGAAAGAAATCTTCCGCGCATGTTCTTTGTCACCGAGATGGATAATGATGATGTTTCTTATCGTACGATCGTTGAACAGCTTCAGGAGCTTTACGGAAAGAAAGTTGCTCCTATCCATATGCCGATCCGTGAAGACGGAAAATTCGTCGGATATGTAAGCATCGTAAAGCAGAGCGGAAGAAAGTTCGTCAACAAGCAGGATAAGGTAGAATGCCCGGTACCGGACTATCTGGAAGAGTATCTTGAGAACTATCATGAGTCTCTGATGGAATCCGTTGCGGAAACATCCGAGGAATTCATGGATCGTTATTTCAGCGGCGAAGAATTCTCCGAAAAAGAAGTGGCAGCCGCTCTTGCTACCAATATCCGCGACTGCTCGATCGTTCCGGTCAGCATGGGTGCCGCGATCAATCTGCATGGTATTGCGAACCTTCTCGATGATATCGTAGAAATGTTCCCGAATCCGACCCAGAGACAGATCAACGGTATCAACCAGAAGAATAATGAGATCTTCGAAGCGAATTATGATTTCCAGAAGCAGAAGACAGCTTACGTATGGAAGACGATCGCTGACCCGTTCATCGGCAAGTACAGCTTTATCAAGGTAAATTCCGGTGTTCTTAAATCGGATGATACACTTTACGATGTACAGAAGGAGAGCGATGTACGTCTCGGCAAGCTCTATATCATGACCGGCAATAAGTCCCAGGAAGTTCCGGAGCTTTTCGCAGGTGATATCGGAGCCCTTGCAAAACTCGGTGATGTGAATACAGGAGACTCCCTCTCATCCAAGGCAGCTCCGATTTCCTATCCGAAGGCACTTATCTCCACACCATATACTGTTAAGCGCTACAGAGCTGTTAAGAAGGGCGATGAAGATAAGGTCGCTTCCTCTCTCAGCAAGCTTGCGGCAGAAGATATCACATTCAAGACTGTTCTTGATTCCGCAAATCATCAGTCTCTGCTTTACGGTATCGGCGAACAGCAGCTTGAGGTAATCAAGAGCAAGCTGAAAGAGCGCTACAAAGTAGACATTGAACTTCTTGAGCCGAAGGTCGCTTTCCGTGAGACGATCCGCAAGAAATCCGATGTTGAAGGTAAGTACAAGAAGCAGACAGGCGGTCATGGTCAGTATGGTCATGTAAAGATGCGCTTCGAGCCGAGCGATGATCAGACAAAACCGTACGAGTTCGCAATCGAAGTAGTCGGCGGCGCTGTTCCGAAGAACTATTATCCGGCAGTTGAGAAGGGTCTTACAGAAGCCGTAGCGAAGGGCCCGCTTGCTGCTTATCCGGTAGTCGGCGTTAAAGCGACTCTTTACGATGGATCCTATCATCCGGTAGACTCCTCCGAACAGGCATTCAAGACTGCTACACATATGGCATTCAAGGAAGGCTTCCTCAAAGCAGGTCCGGTTCTCCTTGAGCCGATCATCAGCCTGAAGGTCAAAGTAAGAGATAAATTTACCGGCGATGTTATGGGCGATCTGAATAAACGTCGCGGACGTGTTCTCGGAATGAATCCGGATCACAAGGGCAATACGATCATTGAGGCGGACGTTCCGCAGAAGGAAATGGACGGATACGGAACAGTACTTCGCTCCATGACCGGTGGTCAGGGTGAATTCTCCTATGAATTCGCAAGATACGAGCAGGCTCCTGCAGATGTACAGGAGAAAGAGATCAAAGCTCGTGCAGATCAGCTTGCTGAAGGTTCGGACGACTGATCAACATAAAAGAGAAAAGAAAAGGCGGGGCAGTGATTCACTGTCCCGCTTCTTTTTTCTTGTGTTAGATTTTAACTTCATTCTACTTCTTCAGCAATCTGAGAAAGAATATTGGTAATCTTGGTCGTTGTATTCTTTACAGCCACGACTGACTGATCATGATTCAAGGTATCGATAATTCTTGACAGGTAATCAAACATATTGGCCTGAACGTAATACTCACGCTTGAGCAGTTCCGGCGGCCTGTATGTGAGGTTCGTGGTGATCAGCTTGGTAAACATTCCCTGCTCATAGAACTCATCAAATTTTTTGATTCCTTCTGTGAAAAGACCGAACGTCGTACAGATGAAAACACGTCTCGCACCGCGGGCCTTGATCTGTTTACATACATCCAGCATGGATCCCCCGGAAGCGATCATGTCATCAATGATAACACAGTCTTTTCCTTCTACCGTATCACCGAGGAATTCGTGGGCTACGATCGGATTCTTACCGTTCACGATCCTGGAGTAGTCACGGCGCTTATAGAACATTCCCATATCAGCTCCAAGGATATTCGAGAAATAGACAGCTCTGTCGGTAGCTCCCTCGTCCGGACTGATGACCATAAAATGGTCTTTATCAAACTCAAGATCCGGAACAGATTTAAGGAGTGCTTTTAAAAACTGATAAGTCGGCATAAAATTGTCGAAGCTGACGAGCGGGATCGCATCACTGACTCTGGGGTCATGTGCATCAAATGTGATGATGTTGGAAACACCGTAATCAGCCAGCTCTCGAAGTGCGATGGCGGCATCGAGCGATTCTCTCCCGGAACGACGATGCTGACGGCTCTCGTACAGGAACGGGAGAATAACATTAATACGATGGGCATGACCGCTGGCAGCAGAGATAACTCTTTTCAGATCCTGAAAATAATTGTCAGGAGACATATGATTGATTCTCCCGCAGACTTTAAATGTAACAGAATAATTCGTTACGTCTCCGATAATAAACAAATCAGAACCACGTACGGAATCTTCAAGTGTCACCCTTCCTTCTCCGGTACCGTAACGGAAATAGTTGGTATTTACAAGGTAGCTTGGCTCAACATATCCCGGAATGGATTCGACATCACTGCGGTGTGCCATCAGAGATTTTCTGGACTTTACAATATTGTTGTCTACAGCTTTGGCCATTTCCTGACTGCCTTTAAGATATACAATCTTAAGAGGAGCTACCGGAATCGGTTTTTTCTGATTATCTGTTTTAGTCATCATGATCCTCCGATAAATCTGGTTTCCACTATCACTTCACTTATACCACAAAATCAGAACATTAACAAGAATAAAGACAGAATGCGTGCTTTTCTTATGGTTTACAAAAAGGACTCAAAATGGTAAATTAACGTAGTAACAGGGCTGCTTTGGCCCGGACACAACAGGCATCTTCACTTTTTTCAGGAGAATTCATGCGCATTGGCGGTCATAAAATCATAAAAGTCAATCCGGACAGCATAGCGGAGGAGATGGGTGTTGAGCCCGGAATGTACCTCATCTCTGTGAATGGCGTGGAAATTGAAGATGTATTCGACTACCAGTATCTTATGGAAGATACGGAGATTTCCGTCCTGATCCGGGATGGCGGCGGGGAGGAAACTCTTCTGGAGATCGAAAAAGATTTCGATGAAGATTTCGGAGTCGAATTCGATAATTCTCTTATGGATGAGTATCGCAGCTGCTGTAACAGATGTATTTTCTGTTTTATAGATCAGATGCCCCCGGGTATGCGCGATACTTTGTATTTCAAGGATGATGATTCAAGACTCAGTTTCCTGCAGGGCAATTATATTACGCTCACCAACATGAGGGATAAGGATATCGACAGGATCATTCGCTATCATATGGAGCCGATCAATATCAGTGTTCATACTACGAATCCGGCCTTAAGGCGGACAATGCTCGGAAACCGCTTTGCGGGGGATATTTTTCCGAAAATGCGAAGGCTTAGAGACGCAGGAATCACTATGAACGGCCAGATCGTACTTTGCAGAGGAATAAACGACGGAGATGAGTTGGAGAGATCTATTCGTGATCTGGCAGAATATCGTCCGGCCATGCAGAGTGTTTCCGTTGTCCCGGTCGGGCTCACAAAGTATCGTGACGGACTGGCGAAACTCATGCCATTTGACAGAGAATCCGCATCGTGTGTCATAGATACGATTGAAAAATGGCAGAAAAAGTTTGCCGCAGAAGACCCGGATACCACATCTCCTCATTTTATTCATGCTTCGGATGAATGGTACATTCTGGCGGGAAGAGAATTGCCGGATGAAGACAGATATGATGGGTATCTCCAGCTTGAGAACGGTGTCGGGATGGTTCGTCTGATGGAGAATGAGATTCGAAATGCGCTCGAAGATCCAGAGTATGCAGATCATGAAGTCTCTCGAAAGATTACGGTCGTCACAGGAATGCTGATCCGTGACTATCTGAAGATGTTTTCTGAATGGGTAATGGAGAAATTCCCGCAGATTGAGATCAAAGTCCAGGCGATTCGAAATGATTTTTTTGGTGAACGAATCACTGTGAGCGGTCTTATCACCGGGCAGGATCTTATCGCGCAGCTAAAAGAACTGATAATCAGTTCTCCGGATGCGGATCCTCTCGGAGAGGAACTGCTCATTCCCGTAAATATGCTTAGAAGCGGTGAAAAGGTTTTTCTGGATGATCTCACGACAGACGATGTAGAGCGTGAGCTCGGAATTCCGGTACGTGTTGTATGGTCCGGCGGAAATAATTTTGTCCGTGCGGTCCTTGGACTGTCCGAGCCGAAACAAGGTCAAAGACAGGTTTATGAGAGTTGAGGTGTTTTAAATATGAGTAAACCGATAGTTGCAATTGTCGGACGTCCCAATGTTGGAAAATCCACTCTGTTCAATGCCCTTTGCGGAGAGAATATTTCCATTGTTAAGGATACTCCCGGCGTTACAAGAGACCGGATTTATGCTGAAGTCAACTGGACCGGTTATGACTTCACGCTGATCGATACAGGCGGCATCGAACCGGAATCCAATGATATATTGCTCCGTCAGATGAGAGAGCAGGCGCAGATAGCGATTGATACGGCGGATGTCATCATCTTTATGGTCGACGCAAGAGACGGTATGGTTGATGCGGATTCCCGTGTTGCTGATATTTTAAGAAGATCCCACAAACCGGTCGTTCTGGCAGTTAACAAAGTAGACAGCTTTATCAAGCAGCAGGCAGATGTTTATGAATTTTATGGTCTCGGACTCGGAGATCCGCTTCCAATCTCCAGCGCGAACCGACAGGGGATCGGTGATATGCTGGATGAGGTGACAAGGTATTTTGATGAGACATCCTACGAGGAAGAGGATACGAAGATCCCCAGAATAGCAGTCGTCGGTAAGCCGAATGTCGGTAAATCGAGTATCATCAATAAGCTTCTCGGAGAGAGCAGAGTCATCGTCTCTGATATTGCCGGAACAACGCGGGACGCCATCGATACCCCTGTAAAATGGAACGGTAAAGATTACATTTTCGTTGATACCGCAGGACTCAGAAGAAAGAGTAAAATTAAGGAAGAACTCGAGCGATACAGCATAATCCGTACGGTCACTGCTGTAGAGAGAGCGGATGTTGTCGTTATTGTCATCGATGCTGTGGAAGGTATTTCCGAACAGGACGCCAAAATTGCCGGTATCGCACACGAGCGGGGCAAAGGCATCGTCATCGCGGTCAATAAATGGGATGCAATCGAAAAAGATACGCACACAACAAAAGAGTATTCCAATAAGATCCGCAATATTCTCTCCTATATGCCGTACGCGGAAATACTTTTTGTCTCCGCAGAGACGGGGCAGAGGCTGCCGAAACTTTTTGACGCTATCGAACTGGTCCTCACGAATCAGAACAGAAGAATCCAGACGGGTATTCTGAATCAGATCATGACGGAAGCCGTCGCCCTGAATTCTCCGCCTACGGACAAGGGCAAGAGACTGAAACTGTTCTACATGACGCAGGTTGCTGTCGTACCCCCGACTTTTGTCATATTTGTCAACGATAAGAAGCTGATGCATTTCTCTTATCAGAGATATATTGAGAATAAGATCCGGGAATCATTTGATTTCAGAGGAACTTCGCTTAAATTCATAATAAGAGAGCGCAGCGAGAACGATAAATAATAACTATTTGATCCATTTGGAGGTGGAGATGAGCGCATTTGCAGTAAGACTGGCATGTCTTGTGATCGGTTACTGTTTCGGTCTGTTCCAGACAGCCTATATATACGGTAAGACCCAGGGAATTGATATTCGTACGAAAGGATCCGGTAATGCAGGGACCACCAACGCCTTACGCGTACTCGGAAAGAAGGCCGGAGCAATTGTTCTTATAGGAGATGTTCTGAAGTGCGTCCTTGCTTTCCTGGTTGCTTCTTTCCTGTTTTCCGGGAGCGGTATCCCGGGAAAATTACTGGGGCTTTATGCGGGTGTCGGTGCGGTCCTCGGACACTGTTTTCCGTGTTATATGCAGTTTCGAGGCGGCAAAGGCATTGCCTGCCTGGCAGGTCTTCTTGCGGTTTTTGATATCCGTGTATTCCTGTTCTGCATGGCCGTCTTTTTCCTGATCCTTGCGACTACGCACTATGTTTCCCTGAGCAGTCTGTTAGGCGTTCTGAGCTTTCTGATCGTTACCGTCATCATGGGACAGACCGGAAAACTCGGCGTTCCTCCGGAATATCTTAGGGAAATCTATATTGTGATCGCTTTTGTCGTCGCGCTTGCCTGGTACCAGCACAGAGGCAACATCGGAAGACTGTTAAGCGGAACGGAGAGAAAGACCTATATATTTAAGAAGAATAAAGTCTGATAGAAGTAAGGCACATAACAGAACAATCATGTAAGCAAATTTTATAAGGAGATTTATTATGGCGAATATTGCTGTTATTGGATCCGGAACATGGGGAACCGGGCTGGCAAGGCTTCTTTGCACAAATGGCAACACAGTGAAAATGTGGAGTCCCTTCAAAGAAGAGGCGGATAATCTTTCACGGACACACGTTCAGCCGAACCTTCCAAACGTCATACTGCCGGATACGCTGACTTTCACATCGGATATGGAAGAAGTGCTCAGCGAAAAAGAACTGGTCGTCATGGCCGTCGCTTCCCCTTTTACAAGAACTACCGCAAAGAAGATGGTACCGTATATAAAGAACGGACAGAAAATCGTCACGGTTACGAAAGGAATCGAGGAAGAGACACTTCTTACACAGGCGGAGATCCTTGAAGAGATCCTGCCGAGTGCAACAATCGGGGCCCTGTCGGGCCCGACCCATGCAGAGGAGGTCATTATCGGTCTTCCGACTGCGATCGTATCTGCCTCCTATGACAGAAAGATGGCGGAATATGTTCAGGAAGTCTTTATGAATCCGGTCTTCAGAGTCTATACAAGTCCGGATGTACTGGGCGTCGAGCTGGGGGGCTCGCTCAAGAATGTAATTGCTCTGGCCGCAGGTATGGCGGATGGAATGGGTTACGGGGATAACGTAAAGGCTGCCCTCATCACAAGAGGTATCCACGAAATCGGCGGACTTGCCATTAAGATGGGTGCCAGAGTAGAAACGCTTCAGGGCCTCTCCGGTATCGGCGATTTGATTGTTACCTGTGCTTCCATGCACAGCCGCAACAGAAGAGCCGGCATTCTCATAGGGCAGGGACGAACGATGGATGAGGCCATGAAAGAGGTCGGACAGGTCGTTGAAGGTGTCTACTCAGCGAAGGCTGCTCTTGCTCTTTCCGAAAAATATGATGTCGAGCTTCCGATCACAAAAGTAGTGAATGAAGTTCTTTTTAATGGAATGAATCCGCAGGACGGCGTTAGAGATCTGATGCTGAGAGATAAGAAAAGTGAGATTTCCCTTCAGTATGAGGATCTTCCCGAGAGCTGGAAATAAGAGACCATACGCCATTTCCTTCTTGATTGAAAGCTTCGGGATCCGGATCAACGCCGGCTGAGAATGAACAGACCTTAAAAACCGCAGATGAATGAAATTTTCTGATCTTACGTGATCGGCTTTCATTCATCTGCGGTTTTTTTACACGAGATTTTCCATGATATCATCGGGGATACTGGTCACCCGATAATTTTCGTTCATCGTATCAATAGCGGACATTTCAATGCTTGAGAGATCAAAATCAAATATCTGGCTGTTCTCCAGAAGACGGTCGATCCGGACAGTTTTTGGAATAACGCCGCATCCATGCTGAAGAATCCAACGAAGACCTATCTGCGCTTCGCTTCGATTGTATTTTTCAGCAAGTTTTGTAAGTATATCGCGTGACAGATATTCTCCGTGGGCAAGGGGCGCATAAGCCTGAACAGCTATGTCGTGCTGCAGGCAGAAGTCTACAAGACCTGTCCTGTTATACAGAGGGTGAAATTCTATCTGATTGACAGCGGGAATAATTTCCGAGTTTTCCATGAGGACCTTCAGATCATACTCCGTAAAATTGGATACTCCTATCGAGCGGGCCCTGCCGGACCGATAAATCTTCTCCATGACCTGCCAGGTTTCAAGAGAACACCCGGGAATAGGCCATTGAATCAGATAGAGATCTATATAATCCAGACCGAGACGTTCGAGGCTGCGGTTGAATGCATCTTCTATATTCCCTATTCTCTGAGCCGTGTTCCATATTTTCGTTGTGATGAACAACTCTTCTCTGGGAATACCACAGTTCTTTATGCCTTCTCCCACATCAGCCTCGTTCTTGAAGGAAGATGCTGTATCAATCAGACGATAGCCCATACTTACCGCATCCGCTATTGTCTGCTGGACCTCATCAGGTGACGTTATTTTATTCATGCCGAGTCCGAGAAGCGGCATCTGATATCCGGAATTTAGATTATAATAATAAGCCATAAAAATCCTTTCCGTAAAGAAAATAAAAAACATATGTACCTTATCATAAAGATATGACCAGAGTTATAAGTAAATATTAAGAAACTTTTACGCAAAGTGGTTTACATTTAGACCGGAAAGCTGTTATCATTAATTCAAATCTTTTAAAGGGGGGCTGTTATGAGAATTCCGGATATTATGAAACAAAGGATGAGTGTATCTTTTGAAGTATTTCCGCCGAAACAGGATAAGCCGCTTGACCCGTTGATGAAAGTACTTGACAAGTTATATACCATGCAGCCAGATTTTATCAGCTGTACATACGGCGCAGGCGGTACCAATGCAGGCAGACATATGGAAATCTGTAAGTCGATCCATGATTCTGGAAAAACAATGGCACTTTCTCATTTCACGTGCATCGGCAATACCAGAGATGATATACGCCGTCAGATGGACAGATGTCTTGAACTGGGAATCGATAATCTGCTTGCTCTGCGAGGTGATATCCCTCAGGGATGGGAAGGTACACGGGGAGATTTTTCACATGCCAGCGAACTGATCGCTTTCCTGAGAGAAGAGTACGGAGATCGTTTTGTGATCGGAATGGCAGGGGCGCCGGAAAAACATATTGAGGCGAAAACATTTGCGGAAGATATTGCCCACCTGCGCATGAAACAGGATGCCGGTGCAGATTTTCTTATGACACAGCTCTGTTACGACGTTGAGCGATTCAAGAGATGGATGGACACCATTCGAAAGACCGGGGTAACTATTCCGATCGATGTGGGGATCATGCCGGTACTTAATAAGAATTCCATCATCAAAATGTGTCTTTCCATGAACGGCTGCTCGATTCCTCAGCCACTGGCGGAATTAATTTCCAGGCATTACAACGATTCGGATGAAGATTTCCGCAAGTATGGCATCGAGTACTCAACAGAAATGATCTATGAATATATGGCACTCGGAATAAACGGAGTACATTTCTATTCTCTGAATAAAGCGGACGCTGTTCTTGAAATATGCAGGAACTGCGGTCTGGCTTACAGAAAATGATTGCTTCCGACAGAACTTTAACAGAGCGTATTATTCCCAACAATAATTTTCTATGGACAATGTCTATAGTGGAATGATAACATGAACATGTTTTGTAATTATTAAATCTATTCATTGAACGGAGGATAGGCACTTGACTGATATTGAAATCGCTCAGGAAAATGTAATGCAGAAGATCACGGAAGTAGCAAAGACCGCGGGTATTCCCGAGGAAGCACTTGAGCTTTACGGAAATTATAAAGCCAAGATCAACACGGATTCCATACCCGGATCTGACGCGATGAAAGATGGACATCTGATTCTGGTCACAGCAATCACACCGACACCTGCCGGAGAAGGCAAGACAACAACGACTGTCGGTCTGGCTGACGGTATGCGCAGAATCGGAAAGAATGTTGTCGTTGCGCTTCGTGAGCCGTCACTCGGCCCGGTCTTCGGCATTAAGGGCGGCGCTGCAGGCGGCGGATATGCACAGGTCGTTCCGATGGAAGATATTAATCTTCATTTCACCGGTGACTTCCACGCGATCGGTGCAGCCAATAACCTTCTTGCAGCTATGATTGATAACCACATCCAGCAGGGGAATGAACTGGGAATCGATCCGAGAAAAATCACCTGGAAAAGATGCGTTGATATGAACGACCGCCAGCTCAGAATGATTGTTGACGGTCTTGGCGGAAAACCGAACGGGATGCCCAGAGAGGACGGTTTCGATATCACGGTCGCTTCCGAGATCATGGCAGTCCTCTGTCTTGCGGATGATCTTGCCGATCTCAAAGAACGTCTTTCAAAAATCATTATCGGATATACTTACGGAACACTTGCCACACAGAAACCGGTCACTGCCGGCGATCTGAAAGCACAGGGCGCCATGACGGCTCTCTTGAAGGATGCTTTAAAGCCCAACCTCGTACAGACTCTCGAACACACACCGGCGATTGTTCACGGAGGACCGTTTGCAAATATCGCCCACGGATGCAACTCCGTCAGAGCAACGAAGACAGCCTTAAAGCTTGCGGATTATGCTGTTACGGAGGCAGGCTTCGGTGCCGATCTGGGTGCCGAGAAATTCCTTGACATCAAATGCCGTATGGGCGGACTTGTTCCATCCGCAGTCGTCGTTGTCGCAACTGTCAGAGCTCTTAAGATGCATGGCGGACTTCCGAAGACCGAACTTATGACAGAGGATCTCGAAGCCCTGAAAAAAGGACTTCCGAACCTTATGCAGCATGTTCACAATATTACGGATGTATATCATCTGCCATGCGTAGTTGCCATCAACGCATTCCCGACAGACACGAAGGCCGAGCTCGACCTGGTCGAGGAGGAATGCAGGAAAGCCGGGGTCAACGTTGCTCTCTCCGAAGTATGGGCCAAGGGCGGAGAGGGCGGAATCGCTCTAGCAGAGCAGGTCGTTTCTCTCTGCGATCAGAGCGAAAAAGAGAACCTTCGTGAGAAATTCACCTATGCTTATGAATCCGATATGACGATTCAGGAGAAACTGGACGCACTCGCAACAAAGATTTATCACGGCAACAAGGCGGTCCTCACACCGAATGCTCAGAAACAGGCAAAGCAGCTCACCGATCTCGGATTCGGCGGTATGCCGATCTGTGTTGCCAAAACTCAGTACAGCTTCAGCGATGATGCTTCCAAATTAGGCGCGCCTTCCGATTTCGACATCACTGTCAGAAATCTTAAGGTATCCGCAGGAGCAGGTTTCATCGTTGCTCTTACCGGTGATATCATGACGATGCCCGGACTTCCTAAACACCCGGCAGCTGAGAAAATCGATATCGATATCAACGGAAAAATTACAGGACTTTTCTAAATCTCAGACGGGATATAAAGTAAAATCAGAAAGGATGGTTTAGCATATGATTTCCTATCGCAATCTAGGTATTGAAGATTATGTAAGTGAATTATCATCCGGAAAGCCTGTCCCGGGCGGCGGAGGAACAAGCGCGCTTGTAGGGGCTCTGGCTGTCGCTCTCTGTAAAATGGTCGGCAATTTTACTCTCGGAAAGGCTAAATATGCTGACGTGCAGGATGATGTAAAAAAAATAATGCACGAGGCCGGGAAACTTCAGAACGAACTGCTCGAGCTCATCGACAGGGATCCTGAAGCGTTCGAACCACTCTCGAAAGCCTATGCGATGCCGAAGAACACGCCGGAGGAGATTGCCGAAAAAGAGCGTGTAATGGAGGAATGCCTTCACAAGGCAGCCGAGGTTCCGATTGCTGTCATGGATTGCGCGGCACAGGCACTCGATCTGATTGAAGAGATATTGGATAAGGGAACTCCTATGCTCATATCTGACACCGGATCGGCAGCTACGATCTGCAAAGCTGCGCTGGAAGCTGCTGCTCTTAATGTTGTAGCCAACACGCAGTATATGAAAGACAGAGAATACGCGCGCGGTCTTAATACGGATGTCGCCAGATTTCTGGCGGTTTATCAGGAGAAGGCGGATAAGATCTTCGATAAGACATACGGAATTCTTCTGAGAAACGGACTTGGCAGATAAAATACCCACGATGAAGTACGAAGATCCAGTGTAAGAAAAATCAGTATATGATTTCTCCAGGAGGGCTGTATGGCACAGATACTTTCAGGCAAGGAAGTTGCCGCTGCAATAACCGAAAATACCCGCAGGAGAACAGATATCATGAGAGGAGCCGGTCAGCCGGCTTCTCTCAGAATTATCCGTGTTGGGGAAAAGAAGAGTGATCTTGCCTATGAGAGAGGCGTGAGAAAGCGCGCAGAGGAGGCAGGAATCGATCTGAGCGTGGATGCGCTGCCGACAGATGCTACGGAGAATTCCGTTGCGGAGGCTATTACGAAAGCCAATACGGATCCCACTGTCTGCGGCATTCTTCTGTTCCTTCCGCTGCCGAAACATCTGAATGAGAAAAAGCTGATAAATCTTATCGCACCGGATAAAGATCTCGATGGTGCGACGGATACATCCATGCTTGGTGTCTATAAAGGTACGGGAGAAGGTTTCCCGCCCTGCACACCGGAAGCTGTCGTCCGTATTCTGGATCATTACGGGATCGATATCTGCGGAAAAGATATCGTGATCGTCGGACGGTCACCTGTCGTCGGCAAACCTCTTGCACAGATGCTGATCGCCGGAAATGCTACGGTCACAACATGTCATACCAAAACAGTCAATTTACCGGAAAAGACAAAACGGGCGGATATTCTGATCTCCGCAGCAGGACATCCGAATACGATTCGTGCCGAACATGTCCGGGAAGGTCAGATCGTAATCGATGTCGGAATAAATTTCAATGATGAGGGGAAAATGGTCGGAGATGTCGACTATGAAGCGGTAAGCAGAATCGTTTCAGCAATTACACCGGTCCCGGGCGGGGTCGGAAGTGTGACGAATGCAGTCTTGCTTTCACACATATGTTCAAAGCGATAATGTGTTACGAAAGGGAAGGAAAGATACAATGAGAAAAAGGATCATCTCAATTGCAATGGCCCTCGTGCTGTTCATCTCCTTAATGTCTTCAATCGGAGCTGTTCCCGTAGCTGCCCAGACGGCTGTAACAACGCTCGCCACGGGTGACTATTATATTTATTCCGGTGTAGGGAGCGATAAGGTACTCGATGTTTACGGAGCTTCAAAGACCAGCGGATCCAATATCATCATCAGCAAATTCAACAAAAGCGCCTCTCAGGTATTCCGTGTCACGAACATGGGGAACGGCGTCTATACAATAAAGAATAAAAATTCAGGTATGATGCTCGATGTCTATGCGGCTTCCACGGCATCCGGAACAAATGTATGGCAGTATACGTCCAACAATTCAAATGCGCAGAAGTGGAAACTCACAACTTCGTCCAGATCCGGCTATTACACCGTTCAGTCAGCCATTTCTGCCAATGTTCTTGACGTTTACGGGGCCTCCAACGTGGCCGGATCCAATGTGTGGGTCTACAGTTCCAATAATACCGCGGCCCAGCAGTGGAAATTTGTCAAGGCCGCGTCAGGCTCTTCTCAGCCGGCTCCGGTCACCAAGAAAGCAGCATTTGCCACAGGATATTATATGATCCGCTCAAAAGTTAATTCTTCCAGATACCTGGAAGTGGCCGGAGACTCCTTTGCCAACGGAGGGAATATTCAGCTCGGTCCTTCAGGTCAGCAGGCTGCAAGAATTTTCTACCTTACGAATCTCGGAAACGGAAATTACACGATAGAAAGTGCTCTGTCCGGTAAAAAAATGGAGGTTGCCGGAGGGTCAACGGAGAACTTTACCAATATTCAACAGAATACGACAAACAGTTCTTCTGCCCAGAAATGGTATATATCAACGACCAGATCGGATGATTTTTATACAATTTCTTCCTCCATCAACCATAAAAAAGTGGTGGATGTCTATGGGGGAAATACAGGCATAGGCACCAATATCGATCTTTATTCCATGAACAGTACAGACGCACAGTATTTTAAGTTCGTCCGTGTGTCCTCTCCGTCGGTCACTATGCCGGAGGGTGTTTTCGTTCTTCGATCCTGTCTCGATAACAAATTTGTCGTATCGGTGCCCTCTAAGTCTGTCGGTAACAGCAAGAATGTAGCTCTCTACAGAAATTCCGGCAATAATTATCAGAAGTGGAGAATCACTTCTCTGGGCAGCGGAAATTACTATATCACGAACATGGGAAGCAAGCAGGTGCTTCATGTTTCCGGCGGACGTAAGGTCAACGGGACCAATGTTGTTCAATATACCTGGTTCAAGTCAAAGGCACAGGTGTGGAAGATAACAGGAAACCGGGGTATTTTCTGTTTCAGGAATCTGGCGAGCGGACTGACAATGGATGTCGCGAACGGTACAGCTGTCAACAATGCAAATATTCAGGTGTATGAGGCCAATGGTTCAAGAGCCCAGAAATTCAGACTCGAGAATGTGACTTACACCGAGGCAGTTCCGAGAACGTCCGAGTATGTAGTAGATCCGGCTACGGGAAAGACATTCCGCGTACATCAGGAATTCCTGACGGATCCGGTCATGGGAGAGGATGTTACCGAGAGTGAATTCCTTGCGGCGGTCCTCTATACGGAAGCAGGTGACCAGGGTCTTTCCGGCATGATGATGGTCGGTTATGTCATTGAGAACCGACTCAGATCGGGAATTGAGGCTGCAAGAGCCGGACGATATGTAGAATATCCTGGTACACTTGATATTATGATCTATCATTATCAGCAGTGGGAAGTTGCCCGGAACGGATCATTGACCAGAGTATTGAATGATATCGTTGCCGGGAATGCAGGTTATCTGACGAAAGCCAAATCTGCCGCTTCCAAAGTTCTGGCGAAACAGTCGATTACCCTGGAGACCAGCGCTACAGTCTATACCAGGACCGGTGAAGGTGTGAGTTCTATAAAGACTCTTCCGCAGGGGACCGTCATGAAAGGATCAGATTTCTTCTATAACTCCTTCATGACACCGAACGCATGGAGCCGTTACGCAGCAACAAGAGCGAAATTCGCAACATACGGCGGCGGCAAGAATACGTTCCTCTATCGCGGTCATATCTTCTTCCTGGATGAAGAAGTCTGGTGATCTTTCGCAGGGGTTAAAAAGACCAAAACGTGAAGAGAGTGTGAAATAAAAGAAAGGACTGTCCACAGACGTCTGTCCCGTTATATAATGTGTCTTACGATGTTTTCGACATACATTCAAGACATGTATATAATAGGAAAAGAAACTGTGGCAGTCCTTTCATCTTTTTGTCACATAAAAATCTGAGACCGGAGGTCATTTTGGAATCGTATACAGCTATAATAATCATTGCCGCGCTGCTGGTCCTGACTGCAGCAATCATGATCATAAGAGAGAATAAAGAAAGCAGGAATCGCTTTATCGAAAGAACTGAAAAGAACTGGGGAAAACTGCCTAAAATAAAGCAGACCGCAGAAGAGAGCGAAAGTATAACACACTATTTCAGGGATCGGATCCTTGAACAGAAAAGCTTTTATGTGGATGATATAACCTGGAATGACTGTGATATGGACAGAATATTCAGGCAGATGAATTCCGCCCTCTCTTCACCCGGTGAAGATGTTCTGTACTATTGGCTGAGAACGCCGGTGGCAGAACCCGGGTTACTTGCGGAAAGGGAAAAGATAATATCTTACTACAGCAGTCATACAGACAGGCGCAGAAATATCCTTCGTATACTGAACGAAATCGGCCGGATGAAAAAGATGTCTGTCTATGATCATCTCAGAAGACTTCGTGAAGCGGAAAAAATAGGAAGCGGCAAATACATCGCCCTGTGCATTCTTATGGTCATCGGGCTGGTCATGCTTTTTATTCATCCTGTCGCTGCACTGGCCGTCCTGATTCCGGTCGCTGCCATGAATATTTATGTCTATCTGAGGCAGAAGGACAGACTTGGCATTTTCGTCAGAAGTTTTTCCTGTGTTCTTCGTCTGACGGAGGCAGCGGGAAAGCTGGCTTCCTGTAATGATGAGATAATCAATACTTATGCAGATGAACTGAAGGATCTTCGCAGAAAACTCAATTCTTTCGGCAGAGGTGCTTTTCTGGTCACGTCATCGGGTAATACCGGTACCGGAATGGGAGCTGCACTTCTTGAATATCTCAAGATCCTGTTTCATCTGGACCTGATCAAATTCGATCAGATGATTGATGCTTACCGGGGGAATGAAGATGCCTGTATGCGTATTTTCGAGATAGCAGGTGAACTGGATGCTGCGATAGCAGTCGCATCTTACAGGGAATATCTCGGGACCTGGTGCAGGCCGGAACTCGTTGAAGATGACCATGGCTTTACCGAAGCACAGGATCTGTATCATCCGCTTTTAAAAGCTCCCGTTCCGGTCACATTCTCCATCAGGGGCGGAAATCTCATAACCGGATCCAATGCATCAGGCAAGTCGACCTTTCTCAAGAGCACAGCCATCGCATCCATTCTGGCACAGAGTGTGAACACCGTTCCGGCAAAGTCATTCAGAGCGAGCAGGTATCGCATCTATACATCCATGGCACTTCGGGATGACATCGGCAGCGGTGAAAGTTATTTCATAGTTGAAATAAAGTCCCTGAAGAGAATACTGGATGCGGCTGAGGAAGAAGGATTGCCGGTGCTCGGTATCGTGGATGAAGTATTACGCGGGACGAATACTATAGAGAGAATTTCCGCATCCGCTCAGATCCTGAAAAGGCTTGCCGGGAAGAAAGCTGTGATCCTGGCAGCGACACATGATATAGAGCTTTCTTATATTCTGGAGGAAATCTATACGAATTATCATTTTACCGAGAAAATTGAAGGAAGTGATGTGGTATTTGACTACATGCTTCACAGCGGACGAGCCGTTTCCCGTAATGCTATAACCCTTCTTGAAGTCTGCGGCTATGGCAGCGATCTTGCCGGAGCTGCAAGAGAGCAGGCTGTCAGATTCGAGGAGACAGGAGAGTGGAAACTGTAAAGAAGCAGGAGGAAAAATATGAAAGTTAAGATTTTTACGGACGGAGCGGCTCGGGGAAATCCGGAGGGACCGGGTGGCTACGGTGTTGTTCTGCAGTATACGGACACCAAGGGCCTACTGCACGAAAAGGAACTGTCGGGAGGATTTGACAAGACGACCAATAACCGGATGGAACTCATGGGGGTCATAGAAGGGCTCAAAGCCCTCAACCGGCCCTGTGACGTCGATCTCTATTCCGATTCTCAGTATGTGATCAGGGCTTTCACGGACGGCTGGCTCTCTTCCTGGCAGAAAAAAGGCTGGAAGAAGTCAGACGGAAAGCCGGTGCTGAATAAAGATCTCTGGCAGGAACTTCTTCAGGCTGCCGAACCGCATACCATTACCTGGCACTGGGTCAGAGGCCATGCCGGTCATCCTGAAAATGAGCGGTGTGACAAGCTTGCGACGGATGCAGCGGATGCCATGAGAAAGTAGAAGGCAGGTGTACCCCTTGTCAAGGTCCAAGTGCCTTAATTTATGTATCAATGAAGGTGCTTCGCACTTTGCGCGGCTCGTCAGGAACGCCGAGGTGTTCCAGGTAATTAAAAAGTCTTGTGAAATGATTTCACATGTAATATAATTTTGTGGATGTTTTGTATTTTGGGAGGAAAATACCTTGGAAAAATATGGTGTTAACCAGTTGAGAAAGATGTTCCTGGAATTTATGGAATCAAAGGGACATCTCGCTATGAAATCCTTTTCACTTGTACCACATAATGACAACTCTATTCTTCTGATCAACGCAGGCATGACCCCGTTGAAGCCGTACTTCACAGGCGCCGAAGTACCGCCCAGAAAGAGAGTTACGACATGCCAGAAGTGCATCCGTACCGGTGATATAGATAATGTCGGACATACTGCCCGTCACGGCACATTTTTTGAGATGCTCGGAAATTTCTCTTTCGGTGATTATTTCAAGACAGAGGCGATTCACTGGACATGGGAATTTCTGACAGAAGTAGTCGGTCTTGATCCGAACAGACTTTATCCTTCCGTTTATCTGGAAGATGATGAAGCTCTGGCAATCTGGCGCGATGAGATCGGCATTCCGGAAGAACGTATCTACAAGTTCGGAAAGGAAGATAACTTCTGGGAGCACGGAGCAGGTCCGTGCGGCCCCTGTTCAGAGGTCTATTATGACCGTGGAGAAAAATACATGACAGATGAGACCGATACGGAACCCGGCGGAGACGGAGACCGTTTCATGGAGATCTGGAACGATGTATTTACTCAGTTCGAGAATGACGGCCATGGTAATTATACGACTCTGAAGCAGAAAAATATCGATACCGGTATGGGTCTTGAGCGTCTTGCCGTAGCTGTTCAGGATGTTGATTCCATGTTCGATATCGACACGATACTGGCTCTTCGTGAAAAAGTCTGTGAGATTTCAAATAAAAAATATCATGAGGATCCGGCTGTTGATGTCGATGTCCGCAAGATCACTGACCATATCCGTTCCGCAACATTCATGATCTCCGACGGGATTACACCTTCAAATGAAGGACGCGGCTATGTCCTTCGCCGTCTGATCCGCCGTGCAGCCATGGCCGGAAGAAGACTTGGTATACCGGGCAATTTCATGGCAGATCTCTCCTATACGGTCATCGAGACGTCCAAAGACGGATATCCGGAACTGGAAGAAAAGAAGGTATTCATTCACAGTGTTCTTGAAAGTGAGGAGGCTGCATTTGCCAAGACCATCGACCAGGGCATTAAGATCCTGAACGAGTATATCGATGACATGAAGAAGAACGGCGAGACCGTTCTTTCCGGCGAGAAGGCATTCGAGCTTTATGACACATATGGATTCCCGTCAGATCTCACACAGGACATTTTGAGGGATCAGGGTCTTAGTGCGGACGAGGACGGTTTCAAGGCAGCTATGCAGGAGCAGCGTGAGCGCGCCCGGAAAGCAAGAAAGACTTCTACTTATATCGGAAAAGATCTCACAATTTATGACAAACTCGATCCTTCCATCTCTTCCGAATTTACCGGATATGACAGAATCGAGGATGATTCTGAAATCATTATCCTGACGACGGAAATCACGGACGATGATCCCGGTGAGACTGTAATGGCTCTGGCAGAAGGCGACAAGGGTACTGTCATCACGGAAAAATCCCCGTTCTATGCTACCATGGGCGGTCAGATCGGTGACAAGGGACTTATAAGCACTGCGGAAGGCGAGTTCAGGGTAGAAGATACACAGCCGATCAGCGGCGGAAAAATAGCACACATCGGTGTTGTTGTAAGCGGTGTTATCAAGATCGGCGATACAGCACATCTTCTTGTTGATAAGGACGGACGTCTGAATACAGAGAAGAACCATTCCGGCACACATCTGCTTCAGAAAGCGCTTAAAGTCGTGCTCGGCGATCACGTTGAACAGAAGGGTTCCTACGTTTCTCCGGACAGGCTTCGTTTTGACTTCGTTCACTTCAAACCGATGGATCCGAATGAAATCGCTGCCGTTGAGGATCTTGTGAATGAAAAGATCCGTGAAGAACTTGCTGTCAGAACAGATATAATGTCGATCGAAGAGGCCAGAAAGACAGGAGCGATGGCTCTTTTCGGCGAGAAATACGGTGAGAAGGTCCGCGTTGTCAGCATGGGCGATTTCTCAAAGGAATTCTGCGGCGGAACACATGTCAAAAATACCGGTGAGATCCAGGCCTTTAAAATTATCAGCGAGACAGGTATCGCTGCCGGTGTAAGAAGAATTGAAGCACTCACGGGAAAGAATGTCTTCGATTATTACAGAGGAATCGAGAAAAAGCTGAATGATGTAGCGAAAGTCCTGAAGACATCTCAGGCGGATGTCCTCGATCATGCGGAGAAGCTCATGGAAAGAAACCGTCAGCTCGCTTCAGAGATCGAGTCCCTGAAAGCGAAAGCTGCTCAGGCTTCCCTCGGCGATGCCGCTTCCGAAGCTGTAGATGTCAACGGCATCAAGGTCGTAGCAAAAAAGCTTACGAACGTTGATGTGAACGGCCTGCGGGATCTCGGTGATTCCCTCAGGGATAAACTCTCTGATTGTGTCATCATTCTCGCTGCGGACAACGGCGGAAAGGTCAATCTCATGGTCATGGCATCCGATACAGCTGTTAAGAAAGGTGCTCATGCCGGAAATATTATCCGGGAGGCGGCCAAAATCGTCGGTGGCGGCGGCGGCGGAAGACCGAATATGGCTCAGGCCGGCGGCAAGGATGCTTCCAGGATCGATGCTGCTTTGTCCAGGGCGATGGATATCCTGAAGAATCAGATATAAAAGGTATCTAAAAAACCCATTGACGGATATAAGTCAGCGGAGTATAATGTAAGCACTGTGTGACTGTTGATTCTAAGTCAGCAGTCAGAAAAAATAACCCCAAAAGGTTCAGGGGGAGGTGAGATCAGTTCATGGCAGGCATTATCGTTAAAGAGAATGAATCGCTTGACAGCGCACTTAGAAGATTTAAGCGCAGCTGTGCGAAGGCCGGCATCCAGCAGGAAATCCGCAAGCGCGAACATTATGAAAAACCATCTGTTCGCCGCAAGAAGAAATCCGAAGCTGCCCGTAAGAGAAAATATAACTGAGTAGTGAGAATCCCCGGCAATATGCCGGGGATTTTTATCTCAGTGCGGAGGGAGAAGAAAAGTGCACTTTCGAAAAAAGACTTATACGGTCAAATCCGAAAAAATAAAAAGACCGTTCCGCTGCATACTTGTTTCTGATCTGCACAGTGCTGACCGCGACGATTATAATCGCAGCGTCTTACGTGCAGTCAGTGACAGTCATCCTGATATTATTCTGTGCCCCGGCGATATAATAATCGGGAGAGGAGATGTCCCGTGTGACAGAGGTCTGGTTTTTATGTCTGCCCTGACGCAGATCGCACCGGTCTATTTTTCGAACGGTAACCATGAGACGGAACTGCGTAAATATACGCCCGCTCTTTATGATGAATTTTATCACGGGATCAGAGAAGCCGGTGTTCATGTGCTCAATAATCGTTCTGAGCATATTACGGTCAAAGACAATCCGATCTGGATTTACGGTCTTGAACTGGGGCTGAACAAATACAGGAAATTCAGGATTCATCATATGTCGGAAAAGTATCTGACAGACAGGATCGGCGTACGGAAAGCTGACGGTTCTTTTCAGCTGCTGCTCGCTCATAACCCGACCTTCGGCGATCTCTATTACAGATGGGGGGCGGATCTTATCGTCTCCGGACATTACCATGGAGGGCTCTTACGATCTCCGTTCAGCGGAAGAGCAATGATGAGTCCATATGGGTTCTATTACCCGAAACACGGCTATGGTCAGTATATCTGGTGTGATGATACAGGCACCTTCCGGAACACGTCAGACCTGTTTCCGGCCGGTGAAAATGTACCGTACGGAACAAATATGATTACCAGCTCCGGTCTCGGAGATCACGAGGTGCCCATCAGAATTTTCAATCCGCATGAACTCGTATGTATCGACATTAAGGAGGGATAATGGCTTTAAATGTAGAACTGTCGGTTTTTGACGGTCCGCTGGATCTGCTTCTGCATCTGATAGAAAAGAACAAGATCAATATTTTCGACATTCCCATTGTGGAGATCACTGACCAGTATCTTGCCTATATCCGTCAGATGAAGTATGAAGATCTGGGCCTTATGTCCGAGTTCATGGTCATGGCTTCAGAGCTCATATCCATCAAATGCAGGATGCTTCTTCCTCCCGAGGTCGACGAGGAAGGGGAGGAAATCGATCCCAGGGAAGAACTTGTCAGGCAGCTCCTTGAATATAAGATGTACAAATACATGTCCTATGAGCTCCGTGACCGAATGGACAGTGCGGCAAAGACTTTTTATAAAGAAGATACGACGCCCCGGGAAGTTCTCTCCTACAGACCAAAGGTAGATCCGGAGGAGCTGATAGGAGACATGACACTGAAAACGCTTCATCAGATTTTCGATACTGTAATAAGAAGGCAGACAGATAAAATCGATCCGATACGAAGTCAGTTCGGTACGATCAAAAAGGAAGAAGTAAGCCTTGGAGACAAACTGATCTGGCTGGCCGAGTATGTGTCAAAGCGAAAAAGATGTTCCTTCCGGGAAGTTCTCCTTCTTCAGAGAACAAAAGTGCAGACTATTGTCACTTTCCTTGCACTGCTGGAACTGATGAAATACGGGATTGTTGAAGCATCTCAGAACGATACAGCCGATGATATCTGGATCGAGGATATCCCTGATTCAGATATAAATACGATAAATATCGAAACAGAATTCGATGAATGATTATAATGATTATATGGAAGAAAAAGATATAAGAAGCGCTCTAGAGGCAGTTTTATTTACAACAGGAAAGGCAGAAAAAATTTCCGATCTGGCTAAAGCCCTGGAATGTGACAGAGATGTAGTTGAACAAACGATCCGCGACCTCTCGCTTCAGTATGAGACAGAAGGGCGCGGGATCAGGATCATTGAACTCGAAGATGCCTGGCAGATGTGTACGGATCCTGCCTGGTATGATGTCCTGATACGCCTGGAGCTTCAGCCCAAAAAGCCAAAACTGACGGAAGTACAGCTGGAAACGCTCTCTGTCATAGCCTACAGGCAGCCGGTGACCAAAGCAGAAATTGAGCGAATCCGCGGTGTTAATTCAGATCATGCAGTGAACAAGCTTGTCGAGTATGGACTTGTGCGTGAGCTCGGAAGAGCAAAGCTTCCGGGAAGACCTATTCTTTTCGGAACTACGGAAGATTTTCTCCGGGCATTCGGCGTCAGCTCCAAGGATGATCTGCCTGATATAAATCCTGTCCTTCTCGAGGATTTCCGCGAAGAGGCTGAAAATGAAGCAACACTGAACGTAGATGTATAAATTATATTTGCCTGTAATATACTTTTATTTATTTCAAAATATGTTGCTAAAAAAACGCTCTTGCGTTATGATTATGCCGACATGTTTTGTATTTTTGAACATATGGAGGAGTTAGAATGAGTGATACACAGAGTGCAGCAAGCGCGAGACTGGTCTCTCTACTTGACGCAAACAGCTTTGTTGAGTTCGGTGCTCAGGTTACGGCCCGCAGCACAGATTTCAATCTTTCCGCAAAAGTAGCTCCGTCTGACGGTGTCATCACCGGATACGGTACGATTGACGGCAGTCTTGTGTTTGTGTACAGCCAGGATGCATCCGTTCTCGGAGGCTCGATCGGTGAAATGCACGCAAAAAAAATTGTAAAATTGTACCAGCAGGCGGCCAAAATGGGAGCTCCGGTCATTGCTATGCTTGATTCTACGGGCGTACGTCTCGAAGAATCCACAGATGCCCTTAATGCGCTTGGCGAGATCTACAGGAATCAGGTACTTGTAAGCGGAGTAGTTCCGCAGATCGCTATCGTTTGCGGCAACTGCGGCGGCGGTCTTTCCTTTGTCCCTGCTATTTCCGATTTTGTTTTTATGGAAAGCACAGACGGTAAGCTTTACGTAAATACACCGGATGCAATTACAGGAAATAATATCGACCTGATCGATAACCGCGCAGCTTCTTATCAGGCTGAAGTCGGCAATGTAGATTTTATCGGAACAGAAGATGAAATTTTCGCTGCTGTCAGAGCCCTTATCGGTCTTCTTCCGTTCAATAATGAGGATGGCGGGGAGGTTCTTGCCTGCACGGACGATCTGAACCGCGCATGCACAGGTATCTCTTCTTATAAAGAGGATGCTGCTTCCATGCTTGCGATGATCGCTGATAATGGTGTTTTCTTTGAAACACGCAAAGCTTTTGCGGAATGCATCGTAACAGGATTTATGAAGCTGAACGGCCAGACGATCGGTGCTGTGGCCAATAGCGGAAAGACAGATGTCATCTGTGCAAACGGCGCTGATAAGGCTTCTGAATTCATCAATTTCTGTGATGCCTTCAATATCCCGGTCCTTACACTCGCAAACCTTAAGGGCTATTCCCGTACAGAGTGCCAGGAAAAGAAGCTTCCTAAGGCGGCAGCAAGACTGGCTACTGCTTATGCAGACGCGACCGTTCCGAAGGTCACTGTTGTTACAGGGAAAGCATATGGAAGCGCGTATGTACTCATGGGTTCAAAAGCCATCGGTGCGGACTTCGTTTATGCCTGGCCGGATGCCGAAATCGGCATGATGGATGCCAAAGAGGCAGCCAAGATCCTTGTCGGTGACGGCACAGCTGCAGAAATCAGGAAGACAGCCGCGGAGTACTCTGCACTCCAGCAGAATGTATCCTCCGCAGCACAGAGAGGCTATGTGGATACCATCATCGATGATGCCGATACAAGAAAGTATGTGATCGGCGCATTTGAAATGCTTTATACAAAGAGGGAAAATCGTCCGAATAAAAAGCATGGTACGATTTGAGAAAGGCGGAATACATGAAGAATCTTAAGAAACTGACAGTAGCCCTCCTCGCTCTTATGATGATGGCGCTCTGCTTTGGCGGATGCGGAATCGAGAAGACCTCTACTCAGCTCGAGACGGAAGCGATCGAACGAATCCGCGAGGCCAACATTGCCAGCATCGCAGACTATACAGAGCGCGAGTTCGCAGCTATCCTTTCTCAGGTAAGCTACGATGACTATGCCGCATATAAGGCGCAGGGTTCTGTTCTGATCAGCCGGACATTCGACAATGATTTCGGCGATCGATGGAAAACATTCACTGACGCTCATGGACAGTGCGTTGAAGCGGTCGTTGACGAGACAATGCGTGACAAGTATGAATATACAAGCCGCATTATCATGACCGGTGAAGACGGAGCTCAGATGGCAATGACCATCACTTATGATGAATCCGCAACACCATACAAAACAACAATTGCGGATTATTCGGATGATTCCAAGCAGAGTATGGGACAGCGCCTTGCTGTCGCAGGCGGCAACACGATCATCGGTCTCGCCACTGTATTTGCCGTTCTGGTTCTGCTCTGTCTTATCATTTTCTGCTTCAAGTTCGTAAACAGGATGACGACTCCGCCGACCAGAAAAGAAGATAAATCAGCAGAACTCCCGGCAAGACCCGCACCGAAAGCGGCTGCAGCGGCTTCTGTCGAGCCCGGAATGGATCCTGCCCTGGTCGCCGTGATCGCGGCGGCAATTGCGGCGGCAGAAGAGAAGCCTGTTGAAGGATTTGTTGTTCGTTCCATAAAGAGAGTTAAGTCTAACAAGTGGCGCTGATTTTTCGGAACATAATTCCAATCAGAAAGTAAGCCTTTAAGAATCCAGGAGGATATAAAAATGAAGAACTACACAATAACAGTAAACGGCGTAGCATACAGCGTCACAGTAGAAGAGACAGCAGGTACTGCAGCACCGGTCCAGAGTGCAATACCTGCAGCTCCGGCTCCGGCAGCAGCTCCCGCAGCAGCACCGGCTCCGAAAGCAGCAGCCGGCGCAGCAGGCAGCATTGAAGTAGCGGCAGCCGTACCGGGCAAAGTTTTCAAAATTGAGGCTTCTGTAGGACAGAGTGTCAAGGCAGGTGACAACATTATTATTCTTGAGTCCATGAAGATGGAGATCCCGGTCGTCGCTCCGGAAGACGGAACTGTGGCAAGCATTAATGTAGCAGCGGGTGATGCTGTAGAATCCGGCGATCTTCTTGCAACTCTGAACTGATTTACACGGAGGCAATTAAATGGATATACTTGGAACCCTGTCGAATCTGGTCGCACAGACAGCCTTCTTCAATCTGACTGTAGGAAACTACATCATGATCGTTGTGGCTCTTGTGTTCCTGTATTTGGCGATTGCTAAAGAATATGAGCCGCTTCTGCTTGTGCCGATTTCCTTCGGCATGCTGCTCGTAAATATCTATCCGGATATCATTGCGAATCCGGCGGATACCACGAACGGAGTAGGCGGTCTTCTGTACTATTTCTATCAGATGGACGAATGGTCCATCCTCCCGTCCCTCATCTTCATGGGTGTCGGAGCTATGACGGATTTCGGTCCGCTCATCGCCAATCCGATATCCTTCCTGATGGGTGCGGCTGCTCAGTTTGGTATCTATATTGCATATTTCCTTGCTATCGTTCTCGGATTCAACGGAAAATCTGCTGCCGCGATCTCCATCATCGGTGGTGCTGACGGCCCGACTTCCATCTTTCTTGCATCGAAGCTCGGACAGACACAGCTTCTCGGACCGATCGCAGTAGCGGCATATTCCTATATGTCTCTGGTTCCGATCATTCAGCCGCCGGTCATGAAACTTTTCACGACGGAAAAAGAGAGAAAAATCAAGATGGGTCAGCTCAGAAACGTCTCCAAGCTTGAGAAGATCCTTTTCCCTGTCGTTATCACGATCGTTGTCTGTATGATTCTTCCCACCACAGCTCCGCTCGTCGGTATGCTGATGCTTGGTAACCTGTTCCGTGAGTCAGGCGTAGTACGTCAGCTCACAGAAACAGCATCCAATGCCCTTATGTACATCGTTGTTATCCTCCTCGGAACTTCTGTCGGCGCGACAACTTCCGCTGAGGCATTCCTTAACGCAAGTACACTGAAAATCGTCGTCCTCGGTCTTGTCGCATTTGCATGCGGTACATTCGGCGGTGTCATGCTCGGAAAACTTCTGTGCATCGTCACCAAGGGCAAGATCAATCCGCTGATCGGGTCTGCGGGTGTTTCCGCTGTACCTATGGCAGCCCGTGTATCTCAGAAAGTCGGTGCGGAAGAAGATCCGACGAACTTCCTTCTGATGCACGCCATGGGACCGAACGTAGCGGGCGTTATCGGTACAGCAGTTGCTGCCGGTACATTTATGGCTATTTTCGGAATTTAAGATTTATAATGTTGGAATCAGATATCTTCTGATTCCAATATCACCTAACATAATTGGAGGATAAAATGTCAGAAGTTGTAAAAAAACCTGTACAGATTACTGAGACGATCCTGCGTGACGCTCATCAGAGTCTTATTGCTACAAGAATGACAACAGATGAGATGCTTCCGGCAGTTCCCATGCTCGACGAGATCGGATATCGCGCCGTGGAGTGCTGGGGCGGTGCTACTTTCGATGCAGCCCTTCGTTTCCTGCATGAGGATCCGTGGGTAAGACTTCGCAAGTTCAAAGAAGGCTTCAAAAAGACGAAGCTGCAGATGCTTTTCCGCGGACAGAACATTCTCGGATACAAGCCGTATCCGGATGATGTAGTAGAGTACTTTGTTCAGAAATCCGTTGCGAACGGAATTGATGTCATTCGAATTTTTGACTGTCTGAACGATCTCCGCAATCTGGAGACATGTGTTAAAGCTGCAAAGAAGGAAGGCGCAGAAGCTCAGATCGCTCTGTCCTATACACTCGGCGATGCCTATACACTTGACTACTGGACCACAATGGCCAGACAGATCGAGGAGATGGGCGC
>CAMNDN010000001.1:0-111944 GCA_946535445.1 uncultured Lachnospiraceae bacterium | reverse complement strand
ATGGAAATGCGTAAGGATAACCGGAACTAAGCAGGAGGCGTATCCGCAGGTGCGTAAGTCCGGCCGCCTAAAGCGGCCCTGCGGCGAGAGCCGCATATGGAAGCACGTGGATTTATCCATGTGAGCTTCACTCGTTATTTACTGTCACGGTCTTGCGCCGACTACGTCCGCAAGTGCTTCTTCATTGATCATGTTCATTCCTTCTGTTTTGTCCATTACTTGTCCTCCTTATGTTTTTTCTATAAGACCGGGCGTTCTTGCTGAAGTCCGGTAATCGACTATAAAACATGAAATTCCATGGGATTTAGTATATTGAAAATACGATAATCCCATTTAATTATCAATTAAATGATACTATAATGTTTCTTTTCTTTGATAATTACAGAAGATATTTGTCTGAAATGTCATAATTTGGATTGAAGCCGGTATCCGCAGCTTATATAATTGTATTTGATAGGAACTGTAAATTATAGGCAATATAAGGGTGATGATCATGATCAAAAGAAGAATAACCATACTTATTATAGGAATTATCTGTATGTTTATGTTTTCCTCCTGCAGCGGTCTGTCTTCGAAGTCTGTGAAAACGAATTTCAATAAGATCTCTTTCACTCAGGAAAAGGGTGGATTGATGAAAGTAAAACACTCGAGCGGCTACTTTTACGGACAGTCTCTCTGGGTCGCGAACTGCAAGGAATATATTACGCTGCGGGAATCCGCTTCGACTTCGGCGGATGCCCTCGCCCGCATGCCTTTATATGCGCATGTGACTTACATCGCGGATGCGCCTAACGGTTTTCTGCAAGTGGTGTATAACGGATTGACCGGATATGCGCTGGCAGAATACCTCGATGAATATGAACCGCAGATCGCGATCGGTCAGTATATGGTCGTCGTAAAATGCAGGGAAAGCATAACACTCAGAAAAAACCCGTCAACAAAAGCCGGGGAAATATGTCAGATTCCTCTGGGTGATGTCGTATATGCCGTGAAGGAGTCTGCCAACGGGTTTTATATGGTCGAGTATAAAGGCCGGACAGGTTATGCCCTTGCTTCTTATCTCAGTTCGATCAATGGCGGAGGACAGACTGGATCCGGGGATTATTATTACGGTCAGCCTCTCTGGGTGGTGAAATGCAAGGAATATATTACGCTGAGAGCATCCGCTTCGACGTCGGCGGAAGCCCTTGACCGCATTCCTTTATATGCGCAGGTGACCTACATCGGGGATGCCCGAAATGGTTTCCTGTATGTTATCTATGACGGGCAGAGCGGGTATGCCCTGGAGGAATATCTCGATGAGTACGAACCGCAGGTCGCGATCGGTCAGTATATGACGGTCGCATATTGTAAGCAGAGCATAACGCTTAGAAAAAAGCCCTCAACGAAGGCTGATGAAATATGTCAGATCCCTCTGGGAGATGTCGTATATGCTATAAAAGATGCCGGGAATGGTTTCTATATGGTGACGTACGGGAATAAGACAGGCTATGTACTTTCGGAATATCTACGTTACTCTTAATCCTGCCCGGGAATCGATCGTCATAAATCTGTACTCAATTCGTCCCCTTGCAAACACTATAGAACGGGTGTTATATTAGTAGCGTTACGGAAGAACCTGAATACAACGGTCATTTTCCGGCAGGACGGATCTGTATACAGGGCTTACGTAAAATAAAAGTATGAATATGGGGAAATTATGATTGATATTCTGAAAGTAATAATTCTGGGAATAATTGAAGGAATCACGGAGTGGCTCCCGATCAGTTCCACAGGACACATGATCCTGGCGGAACAGTTCCTGAAGCTGGGGGTCTCTGAGGAATACTGGAGCATGTTCCTGGTAGTCATTCAGCTGGGAGCTATCCTGGCGGTCGTTGTTCTCTACTTTCCGAGGCTCTGGCCGTTCACGAGAGTCAATAGGAAAGAGAGAGGTATTTTCCGGATCATGGATCGCAGCAAGTTCAGTATGTGGCTGAAGATCCTGGTATCATGTATTCCGGCTATTCTTATCGGGCTGCCGTTCGATGACTGGCTGGATGAGCATCTCTATAATTATCCGACCGTTGCCATCATGCTGATTCTGTACGGCATCTTCTTTATCCTGATCGAGAAGAGGAACCGGACAATGAAGCCGATCATCCGCAATATCGGACAGATCACTTATATGAATGCTCTGATCATAGGTATTTTCCAGGTGCTTGCTCTGATTCCCGGAACATCAAGATCCGGCGCGACCATTCTGGGTGGTATTATCCTGGGCATGTCCCGCAAGACTGCTTCGGAATATACATTCTTCCTGGCAGTGCCGGTCATGCTGGGAGCCAGCCTTCTGAAGCTGGTCAAGTTCGGGTTCATCTTTACGGTATCTGAATTTTTCCTGCTGGTCCTGGGTATGGCAGTCGCATTCTTTGTATCGATTTTTGCAATCAAGTTCCTGTTGAAGTATATCAGGAATCATGATTTTACAGTCTTCGGATATTACAGGATCATTCTCGGAGTAATCGTTCTTATCTATTACGCATTCAACACAGTCCTTGCCTGAACGGCTCCGGACCATTCGGGAGAGACGCGGATCGCAGCCGCGCCATGAGGAAAGGTGTTTCGCACCGTGCGCAGCGCGGCAGGAATGCCCGGGCGTTCCTGATATCATAAAGGAGGAAGATATGGCTAAGAAAAAGACGGTCGTAATAGCTCTCGGCCACAGGGCACTCGGAAGGACTCTGCCGGAGCAGAAGACAGCGACGAGGCAGGCTGCGAAAGCAGTTGCAGATCTGGTGGAACTGGGCCATAATGTGGTCGTCTGCCACAGCAATTCGTCTCAGGTGAGTATGATTCATATGGCAATGGGAGAATTTGCCGTGAATCACAGAGAGTATACCAAGTGTCCGATGTCTGTATGCTCTGCCATGAGTCAGGGTTATATCGGCTATGATCTTCAGAACTCTGTCCGTGCGGAACTGATCACAAGGGGGATTCAAAAACCTGTATCAACGATTCTTACGCAGGTGCTCGTCGATCCCTATGATGAAGCATTCTATGAGCCTTCCAAGATCATCGGCCGTGTTCTTTCCCGTGAAGAAGCAGAGGAAGAGGAGCTGAGAGGCAATCATGTAGTGCAGACGAAGGAAGGATACAGGAGAATCGTAGCATCTCCTGTTCCACGGGAAATTATAGAGATTGAATCGATAAAAGCGCTTCTTGAGGCAGATCAGGTCGTTATCTGCTGCGGAGGCGGCGGAATTCCTGTCATTGAGCAGGGTGTGGATCTGAGGGGGGCTTCGGCTGTCATTGAAAAAGATCTCGCGAGCGGGTTGCTGGCAGTCGAGCTGGAAGCCGACATTCTTATGATCCTTACTTCGGTGGATGCCGTTGCGCTCAACTATAACACAGATAATGAAAAAATACTCGGAAGGATCAGCGTACGTCAGGCGAGGAGTTATTGTGAGGAGGATCAGTTCGAAGCGGGAAAGATGCTTCCGAAGTTCCAGGCTGCCATCAATTTTGTGGAACTTGGTCTGAACAGGAAGGCGATCATTACTTCCATCCCCAGAGCCAAAGCAGCATTCCTTGGCAAAGCGGGGACTACGATCGTAGATTCTCTGTAATGATAGAGAGAAAAATATTGCAAAGAAAAAAGGAGCTTGAACAGCTCCTTTTTCCTTTTCTTTAATGAGGGGGGAGATAGTGAGTGGTTAATCAACTATCTGTGTATATAGTAACTGTGAAATATGTGCATAATATGAATCTGTTCGAAAGAAAAAATAAAATTTATTAAGTAAAAATAAAAATATCGGAATTATGTCCGATTTTATGGAAAAATTTATATGGCGGGGAAGCTCGGGAATCTGTCTCGCGGATAGTATTCGCAAAAACAGACTTAATTGACGGAACGACGAAGATGATATAGAATAGAGAGAATCATGGCGTTTTATGCCTGGGAGCGGGATAGTTGCGCTTCTTTTAAAAAAGTCGTTGGAGGAAGTACATGAAACTTCAGGAGCTGCTTGAAAGAATAGAGTATCGTTTAATACAGGGAGACCTTTCAGCGGAGATCTCCGGCCTTGTTTATGATTCGAGAAAAGTCGGAAAAGGATCCGCATTTGTCTGCATTGTCGGAGCGAAATTCGACGCGCATTCGGTCATAGAAGATGTTGCCGAAAGAGGGGCAGCAGCGGTATTGGTACAGAGCGATCGTCTGAGAGATTCCTATCCGGACGGTCTTGCGGTAATCGCTGTCGAGGATACAAGAAAAGCCTTGTCATATGCCTCCGCCGCATGGTTCGATTATCCTGCGGAGAAAATTCCGGTGATCGGCATCACAGGGACCAAGGGAAAGACGACCACGACATACATGGTGAAATCCATTCTTGACAATGCCGGTTACAAGACAGGGCTCATCGGAACGATCGAGGCAATTATCGGAGACAGACATATTCATGCCGTGAACACGACTCCGGAATCATATGTTGTACAGCAGTATCTGCGCGAGATGATCGAGGCGGGCTGCAACTGTGCAGTCATGGAGGTCTCCTCTCAGGCGCTTATGGTGGGAAGGTGTGAAGGCATTCTTTTTGAGATCGGAGTTTTTACAAATATTTCCCCGGATCATATCGGTCCGAACGAGCACAAGGATTTTGCCGATTATTTAAGATGCAAGAGCCTGTTGTTCGATCAGTGCAGGCTGGGAATCGTGAACATTGATGATGCTCACGCCGGGGATATGATCAGAGGGCGCAGATGCAGGGTCGAGACCTACGGTATTGACAATCCGGATGCGGATATTCGCGCGGAGAATATCGAACATGTTGCAAAGCCCGGTTATCTTGGCGTGACATTCGATGTCACCGGAGTGATGTCCTTCCCTGTTTCACTGGATATACCCGGCAAATTCTCCGTATACAATGCGCTGACGGCTATCTCTATCTGCAGGCATTTCGGTATTGAGATCTCCGATATTCAGAAAGCTCTGAAAGTCGCGAAGGTACGGGGACGCATCGAGATGGTAAAAGTATCCGATGATTTTACCCTGATGATTGATTACGCGCACAATGCGATGGCTCTTCAGAGTCTTCTCTCCACACTGCGCGATTATGATCCCGGCAGGATCGTATGTCTCTTCGGCTGCGGAGGAGACAGGGATCCTCAGAGAAGATTCGAGATGGGAGAGACGTCAGGAAAGATGGCGGATCTGACGATCATCACATCGGACAATCCCAGGACGGAAGATCCGCAGGCGATCATAGATGATATAAAGACCGGCATGGCGAGAACAGACGGAAAGTATATCGAGATCATCGACCGCCGGGAAGCAATTGCTTACGCTATCCATCATGGGCAGCCGGGAGATATTATCGTTCTGGCCGGTAAAGGCCATGAGGACTACCAGGAGATCAACGGTAAACGTTATCCGATGGATGAGAGAGTTATTATAAAGGAAATACTTGATGCAGATGCTTTACGCTGATGTAATCGTCGACATAACTGCGGAAGCGCTGGACAGACCGTTTTCATACATTGTACCCGAAAGTATGAGAGGGAATGTCGTCACAGGATCTCTCGTGATGGTACCTTTCGGGAGACGTATGGTCAAAGGTTATGTAATCGGCTTCCGTGACAAGTGCACTTACGATCCTGAAAAAATGAAAGAGATCGCTGCCGTCGTGACAGGAGAGGAGACGGCGGAAGCACGTCTTATAGCGCTGGCAGCCTGGATGAGCCATACGTACGGAGGCGTGATGGCACAGTCTCTTCGAACGGTACTTCCGATCAGACGCCGTATCGGAACGGTGTTGGAGAAAAAGGTCTATCTTACGGACCGTGAAAAGGCGGAATCTTACAGAGACGGTCTCAGAAAGAACCAGGAGTCAAGAAAGCGGGTGATCAATGCTCTTCTGGACCGGGAAGGCATCACTGCCTCCTGGCTGGTGGAGAACTGCGGGGCATCCATGCAGATCATCCGGGGCCTGGAAAAGGACGGTATTGTCTGTGTACTGACATCGGAGAGATTCAGGGACGTTGTCGGAAATGTTGAGGCAGCTGCTTCTTACAGACTGACACAGGAGCAGACAATGGCTGTGTGGGCTGTGCGCAGAGAATGGGCAGGACAGAACAGACCTGTTCTGATATCAGGCGTCACAGGAAGCGGTAAGACATTGGTCTATATGGAATTGATCGCGGATGTTCTGAGAGAAGGCAGACAGGCGATCATGCTGATTCCTGAAATTGCTCTGACCAGACAGACTGTGGAACGTTTTGTCGGAAGATTCGGAAAAAAGGTATCTTTTCTTCACTCCCGCCTCTCCGAAGGGGAAAAATATGATCAGATGAAAGCCGCCAGGAGCGGTGATATCAGCATCATGGTCGGCCCGAGATCGGCATTGTTCACACCGTTTTCAAATCTGGGGCTTATTGTGATGGATGAGGAGCACGAGGAATCCTATCGCTCCGAGATGGTTCCCAGATACCATGCCAGAGAGACTGCCATCGAGAGAGCAAAAATTGAAAATGCGCACGTCGTGTTCGGATCCGCAACGCCTTCTCTGCAGGCCTCCTACAGAGCATGGCAGGGTGAGTACGCATCCGTTTCGCTCACACTGAGGTATGGGAATGCCGGTCTGCCGAAAACGGTGATCGTCGACATGCGCAGCGAGAATGTGCGGGGGAACAGGTCGATGTTCTCGGAAGAACTGCGGAAGAGAATGGAGGTTTCTCTGCAGAGAGGGGAGCAGATCATGCTGTTCCTGAACCGGAGAGGTTATTCTGGTTTTGTGACATGCCGGTCATGCGGTCATGTCATAAAGTGTCCCCACTGCGATGTGTCTCTCACCAGACATCTGAACGGAAAACTGATCTGCCATTACTGTGGTCATGAGGAGAGTGATGTGACCGAATGTCCGTCCTGCCACTCCCGTTATATCGGCGGTGTATCGGTCGGTACGGAAAAAGTCGAGGAAGAGGCAGCCCGACTGTTTCCCAAAGCCCGGATCCTTCGCATGGATTCCGATACGACCAGAGGAAAAGAAGGGCACTCAAAGATACTCAGCCTCTTTGACAGCGGGCAGGCAGATATTCTGATCGGGACCCAGATGATCGTGAAAGGACATGATTTTCCGAAGGTTACATGTGTCGGCGTCCTGATGGCGGACCTGTCTCTGTCCGAGGCTGATTATCGTTCGGGGGAGAGGACCTTTCAGCTGATAACCCAGGCGGTCGGAAGGGCCGGCCGCGGGGAAGACCGCGGATGTGCGGTCATTCAGACATATCATCCCGATCATTATGCGGTCAGATATGGGGCTGACCAGAAGTACAGCAGTTTCTACAAAGAGGAGATTGCGTATCGTAAACTGATGCATTATCCCCCGGTCGGATATCTTCTCGCAATACTGGGAAGCTCGGAAGATGAAAAACTGCTGACGACCGGGATGCATTATATCAGAAAGTATATTGACCGGATCGACAGAAAAAGTATCCTGTCTGCGATCGGGCCTGCACCGCAGAGCATCGGGAAGATCAGAGACAGATACAGACAGGTCATCTATCTCAGATATCCGACCAGAGAAAATTTGATCCGGGCGAAAGACCTGCTGGAAGAATATATCCGCATCAACAGCGGATTTGAGGGAATTCGGATAGAGTTTGATTTCAATACATAAAGCGGAGGAAGCGGATAATGGCTATTCGTACAATAAGAGAAGTAGGAGATAAAGTGCTGACCAAAGTGAGCCGGGAAGTGAAAGAGATGACCCCCCGCATCGATGAACTGATCGATGATATGTTCGATACGATGTATGAATATAACGGTGTCGGTCTGGCCGCTCCGCAGGTCGGTGTGCTCAGAAGGATCATTGTTGTGGATGTGGGAGATGATCCGAGGGTCCTCATCAATCCCAGAGTCGTTGAAGCGGATGGAGAACAGACCGGTGATGAGGGCTGTCTGTCCTATCCCGGAAAGTTCGGAACAGTCACACGTCCCATGCATGTGGTCGTGGAAGGTCTGGACCGTGAGATGAATCCTGTACGCTGGGAGGCTGAAGGACTTCTTGCAAGAGATTTCTGTCATGAAATCGACCATCTGGACGGCCATATGTATATGGAAAAAGTGGAAGGCGAGATACATGATGTCCGGGACATCGAGGAAACAGAAGAGGCAGAGGCGTAAATGAAGATAGTTTTTATGGGAACGCCGGATTTTGCGGCGGGAATTCTTGAAGCCATCCTGAAAGCCGGGTATGAAGTATCCGGAGTTGTCACGCAGCCGGATAAGGCCAAAGGCAGGAAGAAAGAACCGGTCCCCTGTCCGGTCAAGGAGACAGCCCTTAAGGCAGGACTCAGGATTTTTCAACCTGTCCGGGCCAGAGCTCCGGAAGCAATCGCTGAGATTGCCGATATGAACGCGGATCTTATTGTGGTCGCTGCTTTCGGCCAGATCCTGCCGAAAGAGCTCCTTGATCTGCCGAGGCTCGGCTGTATCAATGTTCATGCGTCTGTCCTGCCTGCATATCGCGGCGCAGCACCGATTCAGCAGTGCATTCTGGACGGGTGTAAGGAGACGGGCGTTACGATCATGCAGATGGACGAAGGCCTTGATACCGGCGATATAATCAGTGTGAGAAAGATACCGATCGAAGATACGGACACCGGCGGAAGTCTTTTTGATAAACTTGCAGTTCTGGGCGCAGAGCTTCTTACGGATACCCTCCCGTCCATACTGGATGGAACGGCCGTCCGGATCCCGCAGCCTGAGCAAAGTCCGACACCATACTGCCGCATGATAAAAAAAGATGCGGGCAGGATAGACTGGTCAGACGATGCCGGGGCGATCGAAAGAAGGATACGGGCGTTCGCTCCCTGGCCGAGTGCATTTACTCACCTGGATGGGAAGACCTTTAAGATCTGGAGTGCGGATATAGAAAGTGAGAACGCCGGGATCGAACCGGGCGGGTTCATTATAGATGGAGGGAAGATGCGCATTCAGACCGGAAAGGGACAGATCGTGCCCCGGGAGGTACAGATCGAGGGCAAACGCCGAATGGCTATCGATGATTTTCTGAGAGGATATAAATTCAGAGACACGCATTTTACATAAATCAGAGGGAAAAGACAGTGGCAAATAACAATCTCAGAGATATTATCCTTGATATTCTTCTGGCAATATTCAGGGATGGTGTCTACAGTCACACAGCGATCCACAGCGCGCTTGAAAAAGTTCAGTATTTTTCAAAAAGGGACCGTGCTTTTATAACCAAAGTGTGCGAGGGAACAGTGGAACGGCTTATTGAGCTGGATTATGTTATCGATCAGTATTCTACGGTTCCCGTAGCAAGGATGAAACCGGTCATTCAGAATATCCTGAGAAGCGCGACCTATCAGATCATGTATATGGGAAGCGTTCCGGATGCTTCAGCCGTGAATGAGGCAGTCAAGCTGGCGCAGAGCAGGGGATTTTATAATCTGAAAGGATTCGTGAACGGCGTTCTGAGAAATATTGCGCGCAATTCGGATAATGTGGAGTACCCGGATCGCAATAAGGAGCCTGTCCGCTATCTGTCGATCCGTTTCTCGACTCCGGAGTGGCTTGTAGAGAACTGGATCAGTGAGTTCGGTGAATATGTCACAGTCAGAATGCTCAAGAGTTTTCTTGCGGAACGTCCGACGACGGTGCGTCTGAAGACGAGCATGATATCCCGCAGCGAAATTCTGGGAAGCCTCAGGGCCCAGGGAGTGACGGTGAGACGCGCGCCGTACCTGCCTTATGCCTATAACATATCGAATTATAACTATATGCCCGCGCTGGATGCGTTCATGAGAGGATGGATCTTCCCGCAGGATGTAAGTTCCATGCTGGTCGGTGAGGTGGCCGATCCCGGGCAGGGAGACTATGTCATTGATATGTGCGCAGCTCCCGGCGGAAAAAGTCTGCATATAGCGGATAAGATGTCAGGATTCGGCATGATCGAATCAAGAGATATTTCGGAAGAGAAGGTGCGGCTGATCTCAGAGAATGCTGCGCGCGCAGACCTTATCAATATTCATCCTGTTGTGATGGATGCGCTCACATTCGATGCGGCTTCTGAGGGAAAAGCCGATCTTGTGATCTGTGATGTCCCCTGTTCCGGACTTGGTGTGATCGGGAGAAAACCTGATATCAAATACCGTGTGACGCCGTCGAAAATTCAGGAGCTGGTAGAACTTCAGAGAAGAATTCTTCATAACGCGGCTTCCTATGTGAAACCCGGCGGAATTCTCATATACAGCACCTGTACGGTCAGCCGTCCCGAAAATCAGGAGAATGTAGCATGGTTCACAGAGAATTATCCGTTTGCGCTTGAAAGCCTGAATCCTTATCTGCCCAGAGAACTCTGGAGGCTTACGACAGAAAAAGGTTTTCTTCAGATCATGCCGGGCATTCATGAGGCGGATGGTTTTTTCCTGGCCCGTATGAGGAGAGAAGACAACGGCCTTAGCAGCGGAAGTTTTCTTGTATAGGACTGACACATGAATTATATTGATATGACGCTGCCGGAAATGAAAGAGGCACTTTCCGCGGCAGGTGAAAAAACATTTCGCGCAAAGCAGATCTATGAGTGGATCAATGTAAGGAACGCGTCATCCTGGGGGGAAATGACGAATCTTCCCAAAAGTCTCAGAAATTCTCTTTCGATGGAGGCTGAACTTCATACGCCTCGAAAGAGAGAAGTTCAGATTTCCCGGCTTGACGGCACCAGAAAATATCTGTTCGAAATGCACGACGGAGAATTTGTTGAAAGTGTTCTTATGAAGTACAGGCACGGCAATACAGTCTGTATTTCCTCTCAGGTGGGATGCCGTATGGGATGCGCATTCTGTGCTTCTACGATCGGCGGTCTGACAAGGAACCTGACGGCCGGAGAGATGCTCGGTCAGATCTATGCAATCGAGCGGGACCTTGACGAACGGATCTCCAATGTCGTCGTGATGGGAACCGGTGAACCTCTGGATAATTATGATAATCTGGTCCGGTTCATCCGTATGCTCTCCGATCAGGACGGACATAATATCAGCGAGAGGAATATTACGGTATCGACATGCGGGATTGTTCCCGGGATCAGAAAGCTCAGAGATGAGAATCTCATGATCAATCTTGCGCTTTCTCTCCATGCGCCGAACGATGAACTGCGGAAGACAATCATGCCTGTTGCAAATGCATACTCCCTGAACGAAGTTTTTTCCGCACTGAAAGACTACTATGCGGTCAACAGGAGAAGGCTGACATTTGAATACAGTCTCATGCAAGGGGTCAATGATTCTGACAAATGTGTCAGGGAACTCGCGGATAGAATTAAGAATATGAATTGCCTGGTGAACCTGATACCGGTCAATCCGGTACGTGAAAGAGAATTCAAGGCACCGGATCGTACTGCTGCCATAGCCTTTCAGAAAAAACTTGAAAATTACGGAATTAATGTTACTATTAGAAGGGAAATGGGTAGGGATATAGATGGAGCCTGCGGGCAATTAAGAAAAAGATACTTGGAAACGGATGAAGTATGAAAACAGCTGCACTCACTGATGTGGGACAAAAAAGAAAAATAAATCAGGACAGTGTCTTCGCTTCTGCCGAACCGGTCGGAAATCTTCCGAATCTGTTCATTGTGGCTGACGGAATGGGCGGTCACAATGCCGGAGATTTCGCTTCCAGATACGCGGTCAATACCGTGCGGGAAGCAATCGCGACCAGCAGTGAGCAGAATCCGGTGAAACTGATCCGGGAGGCAATAGATCTGGCAAATCAGGGAATACTCGAAGAGGCCTCCATGCACGAGGAAATGCGCGGAATGGGAACGACCATAGTTGTGACGACGGTGGTCGGAGCGTATGCGTATACAGCCAATGTAGGCGACAGCAGGTTATATCTTTATGACGGAGAGCTTCGACAGATCACGAAAGACCATTCTCTTGTTGAGGAGATGGTCAGACTGGGTGAGATAAGCGAGGAAGATGCCCGTAATCATCCTGATAAGCATATTATCACCAGAGCACTGGGAGCGACCCGTACGGTCGAAACAGATTTTTTTGATTTCAAGGTAGAACCGGACAGTAAAATTCTTATGTGTTCGGACGGCCTATCCAATATGGTAGATAACATCCAGATAAGAAGGATTCTTGAGAAGCCGGTGACTGTTGAGGAGACTGCCAGGGAGCTTGTCAATACAGCGAATTTCAATGGCGGTAAGGATAACATAGCAGTCATATTGATTGAGCCGGATACGGGCGAGGAGGAGCAATGTTAAAATCGGGGACAGTTCTAGGGGAAAGATATGAGATAGTTGGCAGAGTCGGTTCCGGCGGCATGGCAGATGTCTATAAAGCAAAAGACCATAAGCTGAACAGATTCGTTGCTGTTAAAGTCATGAAACCGGAGTTCAGGGAAGATGGGACTTTCATATCGAAGTTCCGCCGTGAGGCACAGGCTGCCGCGGGTCTTGCCAATCCGAATATTGTTAATGTTTTCGACGTGGGAGAGGATCAGGGCAATTATTATATTGTCATGGAGCTTGTCGAAGGCATTACACTGAAAGACTATATCGGAAAAAAAGGGAAACTCTCTGTTCGTGAAGCCACCAGCATTGCAATTCAGGTATGTATGGGTCTTGCGGCAGCACATTCATCAGGGATCGTCCATCGGGATGTCAAACCGCAGAACATTATTATTTCAACTGACGGAAAAGTAAAAGTGACGGATTTTGGTATTGCCCGCGCTGCTTCTTCCAATACGATCAGCGCCAATGCCATGGGTTCTGTACATTACAGTTCTCCTGAGCAGGTGCGCGGAGGATATTCCGATTCCCGTTCGGATATCTATTCGCTCGGCATCACACTGTATGAGATGGTCACCGGCCGTGTACCTTTTGACGGCGAGACAACAGTCGCGATCGCGATCAAGCACCTCCAGGATGAGATGGAGCCGCCGTCAAAGTACTCACCGGATCTTCCGCATGCGCTGGAACAGATCATTTATAAATGTACTCAGAAGAGTGTGGACCGCAGATATCAGACGATGGATGATGTCATCGCGGATCTTAAGCACTCCCTGGTTGAGCCGGACGGTGATTTTGTCAATCTCTCAGCTCTGTCCAATCATTCCGCGACCGTTACGATTACAGAGAGAGAACGGCAGAATATCAGATCCGGTGTCGCTGAAAAGCGTGGCCAGGAAGCTTCCAAAAAAGCCGGTCAGGCATCAGGAGCTTCTGCTTCCAAGATGAAGGAAGAGGAGATCGATGATACGGATGACGGTATAGATGATGACGGCATCAGCTCAAGCCTTGAGAAGGCTATGACCATAGGCGGCTTTGTCATCGGCGCTATTATTATCTGTGTACTTATTTACTTTATCGGCAGAGCAGCCGGTCTGTTCGGGGGCGGATCCGGAGGAAATCCCAATCAGGATACGATCGTCACGATCACGGACAGCTCTATGACGACAGATTCTACAAATGCAACACCTACACCGGCTGTTACGAATGCTGCAGGCACAGAGCAGGTAGAGGTACCGCAGATCGTCGGTCTTACGGAAGATGCGGCTCAGACAATGGCCAACAGCGCGGGTCTGGGTATTAAGAAAGCCGGAGAGGAAGCCTCCGAGACATATCCGGCAGGACAGATCGTCCGTCAGGATCCGGAGGCAGGACAGAAGGTCGACAAGAATACGACGATTTCGTTCTATGTGAGCACAGGCTCTTCTCAGGGGCTGATCCCGGATGTGACCAACCTCGCTTTGAATGATGCTCAGGCACAGCTCATCGCGGCAGGCTTTAACAATATTACAGTCGAGAATGTTCCGAGCAATGAAGTAGCCAACGGAAATGTCATCTCAACGAATCCTGCTGCAGGAACGCAGGCTGATGCAGCTGCACAGATCGTTCTGACCGTCAGCAGCGGACCGGAAGATGCCGTGGAGGTCACTGTAGAGTCATGGGGCGGTCTTGATCAGGAGACAGCAACAAGACTTGCTGAGAATCTTGGCCTGATCGTCAAGATCGAATATGGCACGGCAGATTACCTGAATCAGGGCGATGTCATCTCTCAGAGCATCTCCAGCGGAACGACCGTACCGCAGGGAACAGAGATTGTATTTACGGTAAATGATTCCGAAAAGGCTGCCGAGCAGACTGCCGAGACACCGGAAGAGACACAGCCTGTCGATACACAGGAGGCCAACGCGGCAAGCGGCTGGTCTACATCTTCCATGCTCGGTGAGCCATCCAACTATATGGGCGGTGCTTACAGACTGGTTCTTCAGCAGACTGTGAACGGAGATCTTGTCGAGACAACGATCAGTGAAGGTAATTCGATCGAATTCCCGTATCAGCTTACATGCAACGGCGCTGAGGGGATTTCTGACGGTAACATTGTGATGTATGAGCTTACGGACGGCGAGTATCAGCTTCGTGTTTCGTGGCCGGTCGTATTTACAGCAGGTTCATGATGCAGGGAAAAATTATGAAAGGTATTGCCGGATTCTACTATGTCGACACAGTAGAGTCCGGCATTTATGAGTGCAAGGCGAAGGGGATTTTTCGAAAAGAAAAGAAAAAGCCCCTTGTTGGTGACAATGTTGAAATTGTTGTGACTCATGAGGAAGATCGTGAAGGCAACATTATTTCAATTTTGCCGAGGGCGAATGAGATGATACGTCCGGCTGCTGCCAACGTGGGCCAGGCACTCATTCTTTTTGCGCTGAAGGATCCGGATCCTAACCTTCCTCTTCTGGATCGCTTCCTTGTAGCGATGGAAAAACGAGGGATACCTGCAGCTATTCTTTTTAATAAGTCCGATCTTGTGTCGGAGGAAGAAAAAGAAAGAATTCAGGAAATCTACAGCCGGAGCGGATGTAAGGTCCTTTTCTCCTCATTGGAGAAAGGCGTAGGACTACCCGGAATTATGGAATACCTGAAGGGACAGACGACGCTGCTCGCGGGACCTTCCGGTGTCGGGAAATCAACTTTGACAAATGCCTGCCAGTCCAATGTCCACATGGAGACCGGCGCCATTTCAAAGAAGCTGCAGAGGGGAAAAAATACCACACGTCATACAGAACTTATCCCCTGCGGAGACGGGACTTATCTGATGGATACTCCCGGCTTTACAAGCTTTGAACTCATGCATATGGAGAAGGAAGAGCTCCGCCATTACTATGATGAGTTTGCGGAGTACGAAGGACAATGCCGGTTCGACGGCTGTGTGCATGTTCATGAACCGGATTGTGCGGTCAAGGAGGCTGTACAGAATGGTCTCATAAACCGGGTTCGGTATGAGAGCTATTGTGATATATTTGAGGAACTGAAAGAAAGAGAGAAACATCGCTATTGAGAAAAGACGATGCGCAGGATCGGGCAATGGATTGCGAGCGTTCGTTTCATTGCCGAAAATAAAAGGAGGAAATAAACATGTATAAACTGGCACCATCTATGTTATCGGCGGATTTCGCCAGACTGGGAGAGCAGTTCGAGATTCTTGAGAAGAGCGGAGTAGAGTGGCTTCATATCGATGTTATGGACGGACAGTTCGTTCCTCCTATATCCTTCGGCATGCCGGTCATCAGCTCGATCCGCAAATGTACGAAGATGTTCTTCGATGTTCATATGATGGTCGATGAGCCGGGACGCTATGCGGAAGATCTGAAAAAATGCGGTGCGGATATGGTCACGGTGCATGCGGAGGCCTGCACCCATCTGGATCGTACGTTGCAGGCGATTCGTAATCAGGGGATGAAGGCGGGTGTCGTGCTTAATCCCGCAACACCTCTTAATGTAATTGATTATGTCATGGACAGGCTGGACATGGTCCTTCTTATGTCCGTCAATCCGGGTTATGGCGGACAGTCTTATATTCCCGTGACGACCAGAAAGATCCGCGAACTGAGACAGAAACTGGATGAAGCCGGATTCTCAAATGTACCGATCGAGGTGGACGGCGGCGTCAATGAGGCAACAGTCGATGAAGTTCTTGATGCCGGGGCAGAGATCCTCGTGGCGGGATCCGCGGTATTCAAGAATGATATTGCGGCAAATGTACGCTTCTTCCATGAAAAGTTCGCTGAGAGGTCCCAAAAAGCGAAATAATCAGGAGGATTATCTGATTCGGAGGGTAATTTTCATGATCTCATATATCTGGCCGATTGCGCTGGTAATAGCGTCAAACATTCTCTACCAGATCTGCGCGAAATCTGTGCCGAAAGATTTAAATCCGTTTGCTTCGCTTATAGTCACTTATCTTGTGGGAGCAGTGGTGAGCGCGATATTTTATTTTATAAATCGATCGGAAGGGAGCCTGGTGAAGGAATTCGGAAAACTGAACTGGGCTTCATAATGATAAGCCTATTAAAGCAGCTTAGCGTAAGCTGCTTTTTTCAATTGTGATATGCAGCCGGAATTATATTTTTAAAGAAATCTTGATAAGAACAGTGATTAAGTGATATTCTATGGCGGGAAGCGAGGATACTTATATATTCTAAAATGAAAAGACATCAGATTGGATGGTGTGATCAATGCAGTTTAACAGCTATGAATTTATACTGTTCTTTTTACCGATAACAGTATTGATCTATTATCTGGCTAATAAGATTAATATAGTTTTTGGGAAGCTTGTAATAATCTTTGCAAGCATCTTGTTTTATTCATATGGGAGAGCCAACATGCTGATATATCTTGGAATCAGCATGCTGATAAATTACGGTTCTGCTTTGGCAATTAAGAAATACAGGATCAAAACAAGAATGATTCTGGCATTGCCCATCATTGTAAATATCGGGCTGCTGTTATACTTTAAGTATTTAAATTTTGCCATTACGAACATAAACACACTTTTCGGACAGGAATTTGAGCTTCAGGAAATCATCCTTCCGCTTGGAATATCATTCTATACATTCCAGCAGATCGCCTATGTTGTGGCCGGTGAGAGAGGAGAGCTTAAGAATAACAATATCATCGACTACCTGGCATACATTCTGTATTTTCCAAAATTAGTCATGGGGCCGATTATTGAGCCGGTGGATTTTATTTCACAGATCAATCAGGCGGAAAGAAAAAAAGTAAATATAACGAATATAGCGATCGGCATTCATATCTTCAGTCTGGGACTTATAAAGAAAGTTCTTTTAGCAGATACTTTTTCCAAAGCTGTTTCATGGGTGTATGGGAATCTAGATTCTGCGACAGCTATGGACTGCATGTTACTTGTCCTTTTTTATACGTTTGAAATATATTTCGACTTCAGTGGATACAGTGATATGGCAGTCGGTGTATCCTCAATGCTCAACATCGATCTTCCGATGAATTTTGACTCTCCTTATAAGGCAATCTCGATCAGGGACTTTTGGAAAAGATGGCATATGTCTCTGACGAAATTTTTGACAAAGTATATCTATATTCCGCTCGGCGGTTCACGAAAAGGTGCTGTATTAACGTATGTGAACACGCTTATCGTATTTTTGATAAGCGGATTGTGGCATGGCGCGAACTGGACCTTTATATTATGGGGATTGCTGCATGGTCTTTTGAGCTGCTTTGACAGAATATTTGATAAAATCGAAGAAAAGGTATTTTTGCCGGTAAGATGGCTGTGCACATTCGGAGTTGTCAATGTTCTCTGGCTTTTATTCAGCGCCGAATCTGTGCAGCAGTGGAAAACAATTCTGCGCAGGATATTGTTTATGCAGAATACGATGGTCAGTGATGGCCTGATCGGTTCATTTGATCTGTCCGAGAGTCAATTTATTTATAACATTTTCGGATTGAATTATCTGCCGGCACACGTGCGCGGTTTTAACATGCTGATCTTTATTTTGGCCGCATGTTTTATATGCTTTGTTCCGGAGAATAATTACAGGAGAAAAGATAAGCTGAATGCAGGTTCTTTACTTCTGGCTTCACTTGCTTTTATCTGGGGCATCTTATGTCTGGGCTCAGAGTCTGTATTTGTATATTTTGGTTTTTAGAGGATTTTTATGAAGGTAAAGATTTGGCTGATCGGCTGGTTGATCATAGTAATAACAGCACTAAGTGTTCTCGGATATTGGGTATACAGAATTGATCCTTATTTTCATTATCATAAGCCGGAAACTGACAAGTATTATTATACGTTAAACAACCAGCGAAGCCAGAATGACGGGATCAGCAAGTATTTTACTTATGATGCTCTGATAACAGGAACCTCTATGATAGAGAATTCCAGAACCACGGAAACGGATCAGATATTTGGATGTCATTCTATAAAAGTGTGTTACGAGGGCGGATCATATAAGGAAGTCAATGACAATGTTAAAAATGCGCTTAAAGCAAATGGCGATCTGAAGATTGTCATAAGATGTCTGGATATGGGTCGGTTCCTGGACCCGTACGACAAAATGCGCAAAGATTTAGGAAGGTATCCGACTTATCTGTATGATAATAATCCGTTCAATGATGTTGAATATCTTTTGAACAGGGATGTTGTCTTCGGCAGAACTTATCAGATGATCCTGGACAGAGAAAAAGAGGACTTCGAGCCGGGCATAACATCATTTGATGAATATTCAAGATGGCAGCATAGAGTTACTTTTGGGATCAACACGGTCGCTCCTGAAGGGATCACTGTGAAAGAAAAAGACCAGGTCCATTTATCGGAAGAGGATAAGGAAGTCATAAAAAAGAATATCGAGCTGAATGTTACCGGTGTGGCAGATGAATATCCAAATGTCGACTTTTACTATTATTATTCGCCCTATAGCGTAGCTGAATGGAATAAATGGAGAAACAGCGGAACACTATACAAAATGCTCGAGGCAGAAATGTATATCACCGAAATGATTATTCCGCATAAGAATATCCATCTCTTTTCATTTAATAACAGGACGGATATAACAACTGATCTTAATCATTATAAGGACAGGACTCATTATGCCTCATGGATCAGCAGCCTGATTTTGAAATGGATGCATGACGGACAGGGGCAGCTTACGGAAGAAAACTACCGGGAACGTCTTAAGCAGGAATATGAATTCTATACGACATTTGATTATGCCGGTGTAAACGGCCAGGAAGATTATGAAGATGACTATTATGCAGGGGCACTGTTGAATCAGGAACTGACAGGCGCCCGGGCATTGGACGTGCTTCATGATAAGAAAGCTGATGTTGCTGTCAGCGGAGCGAATTATCGATATGATGATAAGAATCAGCCTGTAATTGTCTGCAGAGGGGCTCTTTCGAGAGAATCGGGAGGAGAGGATATTGCCGAATATCTGAGAGACCGGGAATTCATTGGCCTGAAGTTCAAGGTCGATCTGGATGATGGATATAATTATCTGGTCTTTAATGGTCAGAAGATTGCAGATCAGGGCAGCCTGACGGCCTATGTATATGATTCTGACGGGGAGCTTGTGGGAAAGAAGACAGCAGACTCTAAAGACCTGGATAATGAGGTCCATCAATATACGCTGGATCTTTCTGCAGCAAATGGCATTGTTACGGTCGTACTAAATGGCGGCTGTATTGATTCTGCAGGCAGTGCGGATTCGGAATATCAGTTCAGTAATATTTATATGTATTAATCTTCTCGAATCTCAGCATTGCCCGGTATCCTGCAGGAAATATATCCTTTTACAAAAGGCATATCTTCTTCCGGAACATAAATCCTCGGTCCCCCAAAGCGCCCTCTGAGCTCAATATAATTCGCGGCGACGATCATTTCTTCTGTACGGCTGAATTCGAATACTCCGCGGGTCTTTCCCGATCCCGTCACAATACAGTCTTCATGCAAACAATAAATTTCAGTCATATTACCGGGAAGACGGTCAAGCCCAAAGCATATGAGAAGTACGATTATAAAAAGTATAAACGCGCATGCTGCCGTGATGAGCGGGGACTGATGATACATGAAGGATAGTATTCCTCCATAAATGAGAATAAATGCAGCTATAACTCCGCAGACGATTATAGTGATCCGATAGCTTTTTCTCTCATAATCTTTCCCGATGGCACACTTCCAGCGATAAGTGCCATCCTCCTGTTTTGTCACATGATCCGGGAATTCATCATACGTGTACATATCTGTTATCCTCCGCAGGCACTTGTATCTGATGTACATTTTACCACATTTCCGTTCCCCTCTCTACGGGAACAAAAGTATCTTACTGATCAGACCGTGATCTGAGTGTGGAAGATATTGAGAAAAGAGCACGGGTACGCTATAATGATATGCGTTTATCATGTTTTTATAAATAATTGGTGTGAAATTGGTGTAAGATCCAAAACACCATTTCGAAAAAGCCCGTAATTAAGCGATTTTTTGGAGGTAAAAAGCAAATATGAAATTAGGAATCGTAGGCCTTCCGAATGTCGGAAAGAGCACACTTTTTAATTCACTGACGAAAGCAGGTGCCGAATCTGCGAATTATCCGTTCTGTACGATCGATCCGAACATCGGAATTGTACCGGTACCCGATGAAAGGTTGAAGCTGCTGGCTGATTTCAGCCACTCCAGAAAGGTTACGCCGGCAACAGTCGAATTCGTAGACATTGCGGGTCTTGTAAAGGGAGCTTCAAAAGGCGAAGGACTCGGCAACCAGTTCCTGGCAAATATCCGCGAGTGCGATGCGATCGTTCACGTTGTTCGATGCTTCGAGGATTCAAATGTCATTCATGTTGATGGGTCGGTGGATCCCGCCAGGGATATCGAGACGATAGAACTGGAACTTATCTTTGCTGACATAGAAGTCCTTGAACGAAGGATCGCCAAGACGGCCAGATCCGCCAAATCCGGAGCGGACAAGAATGCCAGAAAGGAATATGAGATCCTGCTGGAACTCAAAAAGCATCTGGAAGACGGAAAGAAAGCCATCAGCTTTGAGACCGGGAGTGAAGAAGGTGACAAATTCAAGGCCGGCCTCGATCTGCTTACGGACAAGCCGGTCATATTTGCGGCAAATGTCTCGGACGCGGACCTGGCAGATGACGGGGAGAGCAATGAGTACGTCGCGGCAGTACGTGAAATCGCGAAAGAACAGAATTCCGGCGTTTTCGTGATTTCCGCACAGATCGAGCAGGAAATCGCGGAGCTCGATGAAGATGAGAAACAGGAGTTCCTGGCAGATCTCGGAATCGAGAAATCCGGTCTGGAAAAGCTGATTGCCGCAAGTTACCGCATACTCGGGCTCATGAGTTTCCTGACGACGGGAGAGGATGAGACACGCGCCTGGACAATACCGATCGGATGCAAGGCTCCGAAGGCTGCCGGAAAGATCCATACAGACTTTGAACGCGGATTTATCAAGGCTGAAGTTATTAATTATAAGGAACTGCTGGAATCCGGATCCTATGCGGCTGCAAGGGATAAGGGAAAGATCCGCATCGAGGGTAAAGAGTATATTGTTCAGGACGGCGATGTCATCCTGTTCAGATTCAACGTATGATGTGACTTAAAACAGAGGTAGTATGGATTATTCAATTAATTTTCCGAATCTCGGAATACATCTGGAGCATGTCGGCAAGAATATAATGATCGGAAACTTCTCAATAGCTTATTACGGTATTGTGATCGCGATCGGTATGATGCTCGGTATGAAGGCCTGCCTGATGCGAGCGAAAGAGACCGGTCAGTCCGAAGAAGATTATGTGGATCTGGTCATAACCGGCCTGATTTTCGGCGTGATCGGCGCAAGGGTATACTATGTACTTTTCTCGTGGGAGAATTACAAAAACGATATTCTTTCTATCTTCAATATTCGTCAGGGCGGTCTGGCTATCTATGGCGGGATCATCGGAGCGGTCCTTGCTCTGTATGTCATGTCAAAGATAAAGAAGATACCTATTATGACAATACTCGATACGATCGCGATCGGTATCCCGATCGGGCAGATCATCGGACGCTGGGGGAATTTTTTCAACAGGGAGGCTTTCGGGGGATACACCAACAATCTCCTGGCCATGCAGCTCCCGGTCTCTGCTGTCCGTCAGCACGAGATCACTGAGGAGATGTGGCAGAATGCGGTGGTCATCAACGGTGTGCAGTATATTCAGGTACACCCTACCTTCCTTTACGAGGGACTTTGGAACTGCGGAGTTCTTATTTTTCTGATTCTTATGAGGAAGAAAACAAAGTTCAGCGGGGAGCTTTTCCTTCTGTACATTATCGGTTACGGTCTCGGAAGGTTCTGGATCGAAAGTCTCAGAACGGACCAGCTGCTGGTCCCGGGCACACATATACCGATTTCCATGGTGGTATCCAACGTCGGTATCGTTGTTTCTCTCCTGTGGATCGTCATCGGACGCCACAGAGCGTCTGCAAAATGGAATGCGTAAGGCGGGCATCGAACCGTGATTATCCATTTTGCGTTTCCGTAATAATGAATGTGTGGCTGTCGCACGAAGGCGTGACGCCGCTGTATACAGCAGATGGCATTTGCAAATGTCTGCTGTGCAGCGGTGGCATTGCCCGGTGCGGCAGCTTTTTTTGTCCGATTCTGACCGGTTGCGTAAGCCTGATTTGTACGCGTGATGATAAGAAGGGTTGATTTTTACTGAATATGAGTGTAAAATGGCAATAAGTGGTAGATAGTGGGAAGAAAATCCCTGAAAGTGGGAAAGCGGATGTTCGATAGTGAATACAGACATTCAATTGATTCGAAAGGCCGGCTGATGATTCCGTCCAGATACAGAGACGTGATCGCCGGAGAAGAGCTGTGCATACTTGCAGCTTTTTCCGACTGCCTTTCGGTCTATCCGAAATCGGCTTTCCGGGAACATACCCGAAGTCTCACCAATATCAGCAGCACGGACAGGAAGAGAATGCGTGTGAAGCGTTATATTCTGTCCAATACCAGAGAGGTCACTCTTGATCCGCAGGGAAGGATCCTTGTGGGAAAAGAGCAGCGGGATAAAGCCGGCCTGAAAAAAGACGTTGTCATCGTAGGCATGGATGATTATTTCGAAATCTGGGATGCGGATCTGTATGAGAAGGAGAGCGATTACGGAACCAATGATGAGATGGCAGATGAAGCGTTTGAACTCGGTGTTACGCTTTGATTTATTCGAATGTCAAGTGGGAGTGATCGGGCATTCGAAAACTGTATAAGATTGAACAGAACGATCAGGAGAAACATCGGCCGGGAAGGGAAAAGGCTATGGAGTTCAGACACACATCAGTGCTGCTTGATGAGACAATAGAAAATCTGCTTATCCGTCCTGATGGCGTATACGTTGACGGTACGCTCGGAGGAGGCGGACACTCTTCGGAGATTTTGAAACATCTTTCTTCCACCGGAACATTGATTGGAATCGACCGTGACGATGCCGCTATTTCTGCAGCCGGGGAGCGACTGCACGCGGCAGAAGATGACCGTGTACATATCGTGCGCGGTAACTACAGTGAGATGCCGGATATTCTGCGAAGTATGGGAGTAACTTCGTGTGACGGTATCATTCTTGATCTGGGCGTTTCCTCCTATCAGCTTGATACGGCTGATCGCGGTTTTTCCTATATGGCAGATGCGCCGCTCGATATGCGCATGGACCGCAGGGAGATCAGGACGGCAGCTGACATTGTCAATGAGGCAAGTCAGAAGGAGCTCTTTCGGATCCTGCGCGATTACGGAGAGGAAAAATTCGCAGCCAATATAGCCAAGCATATTGTCGCTCGGCGGGAAAAGAAAAGAATCGAGACAACTGGGGAGCTTGTCGAGATTGTGCGTGCGTCTATTCCCATGAAGCTGCAGAAAAATGGAGGACATCCGGCTAAAAGGACCTTTCAGGCACTCAGGATAGAGCTCAATGGGGAGCTTGCAGCTCTGTCCGACAGCCTGGACGGTATGATCTCCCTGCTGAACAACGGCGGGAGGATCTGCGTAATAACATTCCACTCACTTGAGGACCGGATCGTTAAGTCCGTCTTCAGAAAAAATGAGAATCCGTGCACATGCCCGCCCGGATTTCCTGTGTGCGTGTGCGGAAAGGTACCGACCGGAAAAGTAATAACTAGAAAACCGATCCTTCCGGGGAAGCGCGAGACGGAGGAGAATTCGAGGGCGAAAAGCGCTAAGCTCAGAGTATTTGAAAGAATAGTTCGTAATTGATTTTTGGCGGACTTGTCATAAAAATGATATAAGACAGAGGTGATAGTATGGCAGGCAGTACGGAAAACGAAAAACCGGATGGCAAAGCAGTCAGAACAACACCGAATACAATAACTGCAGGAACTGCCGGAAAGCGGAGGTCGAGAAAAAAATCGAAAGCCCGCAGGAAGGCAGTTCTTTTAAGCAAAGGGTATGTTTTGTTCCTGGCAATTATGTGCATCGCAACAGTCCTTATGTGCATACGATATCTGAAACTGAAGGAGACCATCACAACACAGGTAAAACAGAATAATGAACTGCGCACGGAGCTAGCCACATTACGTGCCGAAAATGATGCCACGCTCGAGGCCATTGAGAACAGTGTAGATCTCGCTGCTATCCGGGACAGGGCAATTAATGAATTCGGCATGAAATATGCGACAGAAGATCAGGTTATATGGTATAATAGCGAAGATAATGGCTACGTGGAGCAGTACAGGGATATATCCTGAAAGAATTTTTGCTTTTGCTCCGTATGCAGGCCGCAAATAATCCTTCAGGAGAGTTACAGAGAATTTGAATACGAAAAGGACCCGCAGGAAGAGAACGAATCCATACGGGAGAACAAATATTACAATGAGGAAAAAGCTGGCAGGACTGTTTCTGATAGTCGTGCTGGCTTTAATTTGTCTGCTTATAAGAATTACTTATATCAATGCAGTCAGCGGTGACCGGTATACAAAACAGGTACTTGCCCAGTCACAGAACAGTTATTCATCCACATCGCTTCCTTTTAAAAGAGGGAATATTGTCGATACCAACGGAACGGTCCTGGCAACCTCGGAGAGGACATACAATGTCATTCTCGACTGTAAGGTCGTAAATTCTTCCGATTATAATGTGAGTCCGACTGTACAGGCACTCGTCGACGTGTTCGGACTTGACGCGGCGGAGATGCATGCCAAGATTGCCAATGAGAGAACGCGTGATTCACAGTACCAGGTCGTAAAGAAAAATATCAGCATAGATGAGAGACAGGCTTTCTATGACTACGTGCACGGTACGGAGGAAAATCCCCTTTCGGAGGAGGATGCCGAGTACAGAAGCAATATCAAGGGTGTATGGTTCGAGGAAGAGTATGTAAGAAAATACCCGCTGAACTCTCTTGCATGCGATGTAATCGGTTTTACCTATGACGGGACGACCGCCGACTGGGGAATTGAAGGTTATTATAATAACACGCTGAACGGGGTGAACGGCAGAAAGTTCGGCTACTGGGAGGAAGGTTCGGGCAAGGATCTTCAGCAGACGATCATTGATCCGATTGACGGGAATACCGTCGTGAGTACAATTGATATCAATATCCAGCAGATCGTTGAGAATGAGATAGCCCGCTTCAATGAACTGTACATGGATGGCCCCTATAATATCGGAAAGGGCGCTGAAAATGTGGGGGTGGTCGTCATGAACCCCAACAACGGATCAATTCTGGCAATGGCCAGTTCGGATCCGTATGATCTTAATGATCCGAGAAACCTGGAGCCTTTTTTCAGTGAGGTCGAACTGCAGGCCATGAGTGAGGATCAGAAGACCGAGCAGATGCAGCATCTCTGGAGAAATTACTGTATTTCGGACATTTTTGAGCCGGGATCTACCTTTAAACCGGTCACGGTCGGTGCGGCACTTGAGAGCGGCATTCTGAATGGAAATGAAACATTCGTCTGCGACGGCAGCGAGGTCATTTCCGGAACAAGGATCAAATGCGCGGAGGAAGCCGGACACGGGGAACTGTCACTTCAGGATATCATAGCCTTTTCCTGCAACGACGGTATCATGAATATCGCATCAGCTCTCGGTGTTGATATTTTCTGCAAATATGAGAATCTTTTTAATTTCGGATCCCGCACGGGTATCGATCTGCCCGGTGAGGCGGCGGGAATTCTGTATTCGTCAGACATGATGGGTTCCATAGATCTTGCGACATCCTCCTTCGGTCAGGGATTTGAATGTACGATGATCCAGGAGGCGGCCGCCATCTCGTCCGTTGTTAACGGCGGTTTCTATTACAGGCCGCGCATTGTCAGCAGGATCACGGACAGCAGCGGAGCGACTCAGAAAGTATATAACAGTACGCTGATCACGCAGACGATTTCAGGGGATAATTCTCAGAAGCTGAAGACCTATATGCAGGCCGCTGTTGATTACGGAACAGCCGGATACGCCAAGGTGAACGGCTACTCGATGGGAGGCAAGACCGGAACAGCGCAGAAAATTCCTCGTGCAGACGGTAAATATCTGGTCTCTTTCATAGGATTCGTTCCGTTCGATGATCCGCAGGTCCTGATCTATGTTGTTGTCGATGAGCCGAATATATCGGATCAGGCGGACAGCCGGTTCGCACAGTGGATCGCGAGGGATATTCTGACAGAGGTACTTCCTTATATGAATATTTATCAGGACGAAACACTTCTGCCTGACAGCGCGATCCTCAGGTCGGGGCTGGAAAATACAGATGAGACCGCAATCGTTGCGGATACGGTCGCGGATACCAATGTTCCGGAAGTACAGGGAATTGAAGACGCCGCAAATATCACGGGCGGCAATAATCAGGAGACAGACGGCTACACCAACGAAGAAGCCGGCATGACGGAGGGATAAGGAAAATGGTTGAACTATCGGCAATAGTACCTGCATTCATTGCATTTGTAATAACCTGGGCGACAGGACCTTTTGTCATCCCGTTCCTCACCAGACTGAAATTCGGACAGACTGAGAGAGAACTTGGCGTGAAATCGCATTTGAAAAAGGCAGGAACACCGACGATGGGAGGCGTCATGTTCCTCTTCGCCATACTGGTGACAGCGCTCTTTTTTATAAGAAAATATCCGATGACAGGTCCGGTATTATTTCTTACGATCGGCTACGGACTGCTGGGCTTTCTGGATGACTACCTTAAAGTCGTCAAGAAGCGTTCGGACGGACTTTATCCGAGACAGAAACTTGCGCTGGAAATTGTGATCATTGCCTGTTTTATCCTCTATCTTAAATTCTTTACGGATGTTCCGCTCACGCTGAGGATTCCGTTCTCCGGAGGAAAACAGCTGGATATAGGATTTCTTACCTATCCGCTCATGGTTTTTGCCATTGCGGGTACAGTGAACGGTGTCAATTTTACAGACGGTGTGGACGGACTGGCAAGCTCCGTCACGGTAGTGGTCGCAGCGTTCTTTACGATCACTGCGCTTCTGCTGCATATTCCGGTCGCGCCGATCGGCGCCTGTGTCGGCGGTGCACTCCTTGGTTTTCTTGTGTATAATGCTCATCCGGCGAAGATCTTTATGGGCGACACCGGATCACTGGCACTGGGTGGATTTGTGATCGGTATGGCTTATATGCTGCAGCTGCCGCTGTATATCCTGATCGTGGGATTTATTTACCTGATCGAAGTTATCTCCGTTATTATGCAGGTCGGCTATTTTAAGCTGACACACGGCAAGAGAATCTTTAAGATGGCTCCGATCCATCATCACTTTGAACTCAGCGGCTGGTCTGAGACAAGAGTAGTTGCCAATTTTACGATCGTCACAGTTCTTTTGTGTCTTCTTGGATTCATCGCACTGTAAAGAACGTACATATAATAACTGTAATCAGAGGAGCGAATTATGGACTTTAAGAATAAGAAAGCACTCGTATACGGGGCAGGCAAGAGCGGAATAGGAACTGCGGAACTTCTTATACATGCAGGAGCGCATCCGATTCTTTTCGATGAGAAAGCAGGAATTACATCTGATGAGATCCTTGAACGTCTTGACGGGAAAATACGCGGTCTTGCGGATGCGCTGACCGGGGATATCACACCGGAGTTCATTTCCGAACTTGACCTCGCTGTCCTCAGTCCCGGCGTCCCCACAGATATTCCGAATGTTCTGGCTTTAAAGCAGGCAGGCATTCCGGTCTGGGGAGAAGTGGAACTTGCCTATCGCGTTTCGGGAGGAAAAATCCTGGGTGTGACAGGTACGAACGGCAAGACAACAACGACGACATTGCTCGGAGAAATCATGAAAAATGCAGATCCCGATACTTACGTTGTCGGGAACATCGGCAATCCGTATACGGAGGCGGCACTGAAAATAACCGATCATTCAAATGTAGTGATCGAACTCTCCAGTTTCCAGCTTGAGACGATCGAGGAGTTCCATCCCTCCGTCTCTGCGATCCTGAATATTACACCGGATCATCTGAACCGGCATCATACGATGGAGGAATATATTCGCTGCAAGAAAAGAATTACTCTGAATCAGGATAAGCGAGACACCTGCGTACTGAATTATGAAGATGAAGTTCTCCGGGAATTCGGTAAAGAATGCAATGCGGACGTATTCTGGTTCTCTTCGGCTAGAGTGATCGAGAACGGTATTTACTACGCTGACGGAGAAATTATACTGACAAGAGACGGAAAGCATGAGCGGATCGCAGAAACGGATAAGCTTTCACTTCCGGGCGTTCACAATTATGAGAATATCATGGCCGGTGCGGCTATGGCTTATTCCGCCGGGGTGCCGCTTGATATTATACGCGATACGATTGCTGCGTTCAAACCGGTAGAACATCGTATCGAGTATGTTGATGAGAAGAACGGCGTTGTCTGGTATAACGATTCAAAGGGGACAAATCCGGATGCCGCCATCAAGGGTATTCAGGCTATGAGCAGACCGACTCTTCTGATCGGAGGGGGATACGATAAAAAATCCGATTACAGAGACTGGATTCGCTCGTTCGACGGGAAGGTCAGGTGGTTCGTCCTGGAAGGGAAGACGAGACACGATATAAAGGCCGCTGCGCTGGAGTGCGGTTATCCCGAAGAGAAGATCGTTCTGTTCGAGACGATGCATGAGGCAATGGAATTCTGCCGGGATCATGCGGAGCCCGGGGATGCAGTCCTCCTGTCTCCTGCATGTGCTTCCTGGGGAGAATTTCCAAACTATGAGGTAAGGGGAGAAAAATTTAAGGAGTATGTCCGAAAAGAGATTCAATAAAAGCAGAGGACGTCGTCTGGCGGCAGGCATTTTCAAGGGATTTCTGGTATGTCTTGTCGGTGCGTTCATCTTCACGGCGGCAGCATGCGGCCTGCAGGAAGTTACGATAAACGGCAATTATCATGAATCGGAAGAAGAGGTCCTTCGCCTTCTCGGAAGAGGTCCGTTTGCACACAACACAGTCTTTCTCTATCTGTTCAACAGGGGCAGAAAGGTCAGCGGGAATACATTTGTCGATACCCTGACAGTCGATCTTGATACCAGGAACAGCATCACGGTCAATGTGAATGAGAAAAAGCTGATCGGGTATGTTGAGTATGATGACAGGTACTGGTATTTTAACCGGGCGGGTGTGATTCTGGTAAGCACAGAAAAAAATACTGATCCGAGTGCCGGAAAAGATATCGCAGAGAGCGTCGGAGAAGATCCTGCAGCCGCAGCTGCAGAAGTCCCCGCAGATGAGGGGGGAGACGAAACAGCTGCGCAGCCGGAGCTGCTCATGACCGGAATAGAAAATCCGTTCGAATTGAACGGAATGATCAAGATACCGGGTGTGCGTACAGTTCTTCTTGCCGCGGATGAGGTCATATACGGAGAAGAGGTCATTGCGGATGAAGAAGTGACGGTCTCGGAAGATGTTACCGGTGCTTCGGAAAATGCGGAAGGCGAAGAGGCATACGAACCGGAATATGATTCCGGGGAAATGTACGATGCTGAAGCGGAGGAATATACAGAACCTTACGAAGAGGAGTACGCGGACGCTGAAGAAGCGTATGAGGACACGGATCCATCTGAAGAGGGGGCTGAAGAATACAGTGAGGAGACGGAGTACAGTGAGGATGGTCAGGATGAGGAAATGCCTTCCGATGATATCATCATACCGTCCGTCGAAGAAGGCGGACCTGATATCGGAAATGATGTGACCGGATCGGAAACAAATGAGGCACAGACGTGGGATATCGATACGTCCGCCAAAGGAGGAAATTATCTTCCGCTGGTCGAAGGCCTGACTTTTTCGGAAGCAGTCGTAGGTTATCCGCTCCCGGTACAGTTCGACAGAGTATTCTCAAGTATCGCAGTGCTGAAGAGCTATGTGGATCGGAGCGGTTATGTTCCTGACATGGTCTCCTACACGAAGAATGGCAATCTGATCGTGACATATAAGAGCGCAGCTATTAATCTCGGCAACGGAGAGAACATTGAGCAGCGTGTCTCCGTAATGGGAGACGCACTTCCTTCTTTTGTGGGATTATCCGGAACATTACATCTGGAAAACTATGACGGAACACAGAAGCGTCTAATTTTTTCAAAAAATTAAAAAACTTCTTGATAATTGGTTTTAAAAACCGTATGATTGTTATGTTATTATGATAAGCGATAATATGCTCTTTCAGAGAAAAAATAGTACCGTTTTGGATGATGCGGTCAAAAGGAGGATCTGTTTTGTTAGAAATTACATCAAATGAAGCTGAATCTGCAGCGCGAATTATAGTTGTAGGCGTTGGTGGTGCCGGCAATAATGCTGTAAACCGCATGGTCGACGAAGCCATCGGAGGCGTTGAGTTTGTAGGGATAAATACTGATAAGCAGGCGCTCAATCTTTGTAAAGCGCCGACGGTCGTTCAAATCGGTGAAAAGGTCACCAAAGGTCTCGGAGCAGGAGCGAAACCGGAAGTTGGGGAACAGGCTGCCAATGAAAGTGCCGAGGAGATCAAGCAGGTGCTCAGCGGCGCTGATATGGTGTTCATTACATGCGGTATGGGCGGCGGAACAGGTACAGGCGGAGCGCCGGTCGTGGCTGGAATCGCAAAAGAGCTCGGATGCCTCACAGTCGGCGTCGTAACAAAGCCTTTCCGTTTTGAAGCCAAGAAGCGTATGAGCAATGCGCTTAACGGAATTGAAAAACTTAAAGAGAATGTCGATACTTTGATCGTTATTCCCAATGATAAGCTGCTCGAGATCGTTGATCGCAGAACAACAATGCCGGAAGCTCTTAAGAAGGCGGACGAAGTTCTTCAGCAGGCCGTTCAGGGCATCACAGACCTGATCAATATGCCCGCTCTGATCAATCTTGATTTTGCTGATGTTCAGACCGTTATGACCAACGGCGGTATCGCACATATCGGTATCGGTGAGAACAAAGGCGATGATAAGGCAATGGAAGCAGTACAGCAGGCTGTTGAGAGCCCGCTGCTCGAGACGTCGATCAAGGGTGCAGCCAACGTCATTATCAATATCCGCGGGGATATTTCCCTTATGGATGCGAACGATGCCGCAAGTTATGTACAGGAGATCGTCGGTGAGGAAGCCAATATCATCTTCGGTGCAATGTATGATGATACGGATGTAGATACATGCAAGATCACTGTCATTGCGACAGGTCTTAATGACGCCGGAAGCCAGCCGGTCCAGATGCAGCCGCAGATGCAGCAGATTCCGCAGCCTCAGCCGGTTCCGACGCAGCAGGCGGCTCCGCAGCCGGCACCGTTGTTCTACCAGCAGCCGGCTCAGACTTCTGCACCTGTATTCCCGCAGCCTCCGGTATGGAACCGTGAGCTGTTCACAGCACAGCCGGCTCCGAGAGCGGAACAGGCTTCCCTGAATCTGCAGCAGCCGAATGTTTCCGGCAATGTTCAGACGAAAGACATTCAGATTCCGGAGTTTTTAAAGAACAGGAATAAATAAATGAGATGTCCATATTGCGGAAAAGATAATACGAGAGTCGTAGACTCAAGACCTGTGGATGATAACACTGCGATCCGCAGAAGACGTCTGTGCGATTCCTGCGGGAAACGCTTTACTTCCTATGAGAAAGTGGAAATGATCCCTCTCATGGTCGTAAAGAAGGATATGAATCGCGAAGCGTTCAATCGGAATAAAATCGAGGACGGTGTTGTCAGGGCCTGCCATAAACGTCCTGTTTCACCGGAACAGATCAGGAATCTCGTGAATTCTGTTGAGGCGGAAGTCTATAACAGAGGAGAAAGAGAGATTCCCAGCTCATTGATCGGCGAGATCGTGATGACACGTCTCAAGGATCTTGATGCGGTCGCCTATGTGCGATTTGCAAGTGTTTATCGTGAATTCAAGGATGTGAATACATTTATGACAGAAATCAAAAAGTTTCTGTGATTCCGCATTAGCTGAGAAAATCGGGACTGTCCTTATGGACAGTCCTTTTTTTTGTCGTCCCTGATAATTCACATTTCACGAATAAACTAATATATGATATACTGTCTTTGTGCAAATTTTTAGCACCTAAATCATATTAGTCATTCTCCGCAGCTGCTCTGTCTAAAAGTACCGATGCGGTGCGGGATGACCGAAAGGTCAGGAGGAATATATGAAAAGAGTATTATTAAAGCTGAGCGGAGAAGCTCTTGCAGGAGCAAATAAATTTGGTTTTGACGAAGCAACTGTCCAGGGTGTTGCCGCTCAGGTCAAATCTGTCATGGATGAAGGTGTCCAGGTCGGTATTGTTATCGGAGGCGGTAATTTCTGGAGGGGAAGATCTTCCAACGCAATCGAGAGGACCCATGCGGATCAGATCGGAATGCTTGCGACGGTCATGAACTGTATTTATGTTTCCGAAATATTCCGTTCGCAGGGAATGAAAACGGAGATCATGACTCCGTTCACGATCGGAGCGTTCACAACACTCTTCTCGAAGGATGCTGCCGTGGAAGCCCTTGAGGCAGGAAAGGCAGTCTTTTTCGCAGGCGGTACCGGATGTCCGTATTTCTCAACAGATACGGCTACCGTTCTGCGTTCGATTGAAATCGAGGCGGAGATGATCCTTCTTGCCAAGTCTGTCGATGGTGTTTATGACGATGATCCGAAATCTAATCCGAACGCGAAGAAGTTCAGGGAAATTTCAATTTCTGACGTTGTCCGGGAAGGTCTGGGCGTCGTGGACGGGGCAGCGGCTGTCATGGCGAAAGAGAATAAGATGCCGATGCTTGTTTTCGGGCTGAATGAGGAAAATAGTATTGTGCGCGCAGCACACGGAATAATTGACGGGACAGTCGTCACCGTATAAGGAGGCTTATAATGAGCGAAAAGAATAAAGTATATGAAGAGAAGATGACGAAAACACTGGCGAATCTTGAAAGAGAACTTCAGGCGGTAAGAGCCGGACGCGCAAATCCGCATGTTCTTGACAAAATCACTGTCGATTACTACGGTTCTCCGACACCGATCCAGTCTGTTGCCAATGTTCAGGTTCCGGAGGCCCGCATGATCCAGATCCAGCCCTGGGAACCGAAGATGGTCAAGTCTATTGTGAAAGCGATCCAGAAATCTGATCTCGGGATCAATCCGAGTGATGACGGGCGTGTGATCCGTCTTGTATTCCCCGAACTTACGGAAGAGAGACGTAAGCAGCTTGTCAAAGACGTAAAGAAACTCGGTGAGAATGCCAAGGTCGCCTGCCGCAATATCAGACGTGACGGAAACGACGCCTATAAGAAGATGAAGAAGACATCAGAACTTTCTGAGGATGAGATCGCCGATGCGGAAGATGAGCTTCAGAAGATCACAGATAAGTATATTAAAAAAGTCGATAAGGCAGTAGAAGTGAAGACGAAGGAGCTTATGACCATCTGATGAAGAATATAGCAATTCTCGGTTCTACCGGATCGATCGGAACACAGTCACTGGATGTCATCCGAATGCATAAGGATAGTATGCGCGCTGTGGCGATTGCCTGTGGAAGCAGTATAGATCTTGCCGAAAAACAGGCCAGGGAATTCGGGGTCAAAATGGTGGCTGTCTATGATGAGAAGGCTGCTGAGGTTCTGCGGGGCAGACTTGCCGATACGGATATTCGCGTAGAGTCCGGCATGGATGGCCTCATAGAGATGTGCCGGATCCCGGAGGCAGATGTGGTCGTGACAGCAATCGTGGGAATGATCGGAATAAGACCGACGATTGCCGCCATTCTGGCCGGTAAGGACATCGCTCTTGCCAATAAGGAAACATGCGTCACGGCCGGACATATTATCATTCCGCTTGCGAAAAAGGCAGGTGTCAGCATTCTTCCGGTCGACTCTGAACATTCGGCAATTTTCCAGGCTCTGCAGGGAAAGGCGGATTCGAAAATAAGAAGAATTCTCCTCACAGCTTCCGGGGGCCCGTTCAGGGGCAGAAAGAGACAGGAGCTCATGAATGTGACGGCGGCGGAGGCACTTGCTCACCCCACATGGACCATGGGACCGAAGATCACGATCGATTCCGCCACCATGGTCAATAAAGGGCTTGAGGTCATAGAAGCAAAGTGGCTGTTCGACGTTCCTGTAGATGATATAGAAGTGGTCATCCAGCCGCAGAGTCTGATCCATTCTGCTGTGGAGTTCGAAGACGGATCCATTATCGCGCAGATGGGGCCTTCCGATATGCGTATCGCGATTCAGTATGCACTGACTTACCCGACGCATCTCCCGAGCCCCGCGACGCCTCTTGATTTCAGGACCCTGAAACACATTGATTTTGATGTTCCGGATAATGAGACATTTTTAGGACTGCCTATGGCGATATCCGCGATCAGGACCGGCGGTTCCATGCCGACTGCTTTCAATGCGGCAAATGAGTGGGCCAATGCCATCTTCAGGCGCGGTGATATCTCTTTTATGCAGATTTTTGATATTATTGCGGAAAATATGGCACGCCACCGGGTGATCGAATCACCGTCGGTAGAGGAGATATTTGCCGTACAGGAAGAGATAGACGCATACTGCGAGGAAAAGTACGGTAAAATCCTGAAATGATATAAGCCGCTGTACTGTCTGCACATGTGTGGACGGTACAGCTTTTTCTTCTTTCTAGTGACAGATATCAATTCAGCATGTTATGCTTTCATAAAACGTAACAGATTGAACACAAATTTGGATTATTATGTGCGTTGTAGTTTGTTACACCGCCAATGGGAGGAAATATGTTCTGGACAAGACTGATCAGCGGTATAGTCCTGGTTATTCTGGCTCTTGTTGTCATCATCACCGGAGGTCCGGTGCTTCTTGGGACATTGCTTTTTGTATCCCTTGTCGGCATGCAGGAATTTTACGGAGCTATGTACGTCGTTCGCAGGAACAGTGCGCAGAAACCGGCTGAAGGGGCGGAATATAAAGCCAAAGGGGTAAATGTGACACCGGAGCCGGAGAATACCTTTAATCTGCTCAGCGTCGCCGGATTTGCGGGTGCGGTCGTATACTATGCTGCCCTTTATTTCGGACATCCGCTGTTTTATCTGCTCGGAATAACGGTCGCATTTCTGCTTGCCATGTTCGTGTATGTTTTTTCTTATCCGAAATATAAAGCGGAACAGATTACCTCGTGCCTGTTCGGTATGGTATATCTGGCAGTTATGCTGGGATTTATCTATCTTACCAGATGCCTGGAATCCGGAAAAATACTCGTCTGGCTCATTTTCCTCAGCTCATGGGGATCTGATACCTGCGCCTACTGCGTGGGCCGCCTGATCGGCAGGCATAAAATGGCTCCTGTACTCAGCCCTAAAAAGTCTGTTGAAGGCGGAATAGGCGGTGTCGTCGGAGCCGCACTGCTCGGTATCGCTTACGCGGCGTTCTTCAAGCAGCCGATGGCGGGCTACGCCATTATCTGCGGAGCCGGTGCTCTGATCTCCATGGTCGGGGATCTGGCTGCTTCGGCGGTAAAAAGAGATAAGGGAATCAAGGATTACGGAAAGCTTATACCCGGGCACGGAGGCATCCTGGATCGTTTTGACAGTGTCATCTTTACTGCTCCGATCATATACTTTCTGTCCCTGGCGGTTCTCGGACTGTATTAATATCTGTTAAGGGGTTTTTCTATGAAATGGATTATAGCGTTCCTGATTTTTTCACTGTTGATCCTTTTTCACGAATTCGGTCATTTTCTGGTCGCAAAAATGAACGGAGTAGAAGTGGAGGAGTTTTCCATGGGCTTTGGTCCGAGGATTCTGTCTACCGTTTATAACGGTACCAGATATTCCCTTAAGCTTCTTCTGTTCGGAGGATCGTGCCAGATGAAAGGCATGATGGATGAATATTATGACGATGACGAAGAGGAAGACACCGAAGAAAAAGAACCGGAGGAAGGTTCCTTTCAGAGCGTTTCCGTGGGCAGAAGAGCAGCTATAATATTTGCAGGGCCCCTTTTCAACTTTATTCTTGCCTTTATATGCTCCATCATTATTATCGGAGTCGTGGGATATGATCCCGCCGAGGTGATCGGAGTGACAGCAGGCTCCGAGGCGGAGAAAGCCGGAATTGAGCCGGGCGATACAATTACTGCCTTTATGGGTGAAAGGGTCGATATCGGAAGAGATGTCTCTACGTGGTTCGCTCTCAATGACCTTAACGAAGGGGAGACAGTAACACTGACAGTCAGACGTAACGGTGAGAAGAAAGACATCACTTATGTTCCGGACATCCTCTCGCGCTATATGATGGGAATGACCTATAATCTGGATGACGAGCAGGCGACCATCAATGCCGTGGGAGAGGGGTCTCCGCTGGAAAAGGCTCAGGTCCGGGCAGGTGATATTATTATCGGCATCAACGGGACGAAGATTTCCGGATCGGAGGAGCTGAACAGGTATTTTGATGAACATCCTATGGACGGAAGTCCAGTCGATCTTGTTCTTCTGCGTGATGGCGAGACGATCGAGACAGAGGTCACGCCGCATGAGAACCGCAGCGTGAACCTGGGATTTTCCTATAATCTCGGAAGAGTGAATACGACTCCGATCGGTGTCCTGAAATACAGCGCGATCGAGATGCGCTACTGGATCGGGACCGTGCTTAAATCACTGGGAGCGATCTTTACCGGCCGATATGGTGTAGATGAACTCTCGGGTCCGGTCGGCGTCGTTGATATTGTCGGAACGACTTATGAGGAGACGAAGTCAGAGGGACCTCTGATCACATGGATGAATATGCTCAACATGATCGTGCTTCTGTCGGCTAACCTTGGTGTGATGAACCTTCTGCCCATTCCCGCCATTGACGGAGGCAGACTTCTGTTCCTGCTCATCGAGGCTGTCAGAAGGAAACCGATGAACAAGAAGGTAGAAGGAACGCTCCAGATGATCACCGTCGTTCTGCTCATGTTCCTGATGGTCTATGTCATGTATAATGACCTGACGAGAATGCTCCGTCCCTGAGGAATGTCAGTTTTTAAAAGAGAATTCTTTCCGCAGAGCTTTCCAGCGTGCGTCCTGCTTTCCGGATACGACCATAGTCCCGCTTGCGAGGACGCTCTGCATGACGTCTGCGTCTTTCAGGATCTCGTCGAAAGGCAGGTGCCTTTTATCTTTGGTACTATGGAAGTAAATCGCTCCGCATATGGTCTCGATTTCTTTTGAGTTGAAAAGGCCGCTTCTTTCAAGGAGCGGCTTTGCGTATGCAGCCCCTTTTTCCGCGTGTTCATACACATCTGACGTAGTGAACTTGTACAGATCATGAAGAAGGCCGGCGATGTAGGCAAGCTCGATATCATCGCCTCTCATACCGGCGAGGAGTGCGGCGCTCTGGGCGACGCCGAAGAGATGAGAGGAGGCCTCTATCTGGGCGGTGGAGGAAAGCGGCTTCAGTTTCTCTGTGACAAGAGCCGTCATGAAGTCAATGCGGGCTGTATTTTTACTTATATTCTGCTTCAATTTATCATACATGGCGTATTCCTTTGCGTTCGTGGACTGAGAATGTGCTGTGGACGATCAAAATTATTCTACATGATTTAACACGCTGTGACCACTGCCTTTAAGAAAAATGGTTTCTTTACAGGGAGAGATAGAAAGATGTCTGATTTTAAAGTGATAAGGGCTGAGGAACTGTATCAGCAGGCCGGTGCCTATTATGTTCGGATCCAGGGAATGGCAAGGCAGCATAATATTACGCTGCGTGAGGAATTTGACGAGCACGACGGACCTGACACGAAATATATTGTGATCCTGGACGGATCCTTTCCTGTAGCGACTGCAAGATTTTATGAACTGGACCGGGAAAGTGTACTGGTCGGCCGGGTGGTCGTTCTCCCGGAATATCGGGGGACGGGTCTTGGACGCATGACGGTCGAGGCGGCGGAAGAGTGGATTCGGGAACTTGGATATGGCAGAATACGGATCGATGCCAGAGATGTGGCTGTGGGTTTTTATGAAAAACTGGGATTTGAGGCAGCGGAGGCGCTCGTTACGGAGTGGGGACACTTCAAATGTGTGCGTATGGAAAAAAATTTGAATTGAATGAAAAAATAAATAATTTGTTGTTGACAAAAAAGAGTTCCGTGCATATAATACTATTTGTTGGCGGGAAGCCGATACGCGGAAGTGTCGGAACTGGCAGACGAGCAAGACTAAGGATCTTGTGCATACTATTTGCGTGTGGGTTCAAGTCCCATCTTCCGCAGGAAAACCGGAGATTTATTCTCCGGTTTTTTTGTGCCCGTTTTTTACATAGTGCATACTTTTTCCGGATGTAGTATAATGAATTTGTAAAAATGTCATATCGAGAGGTTTCAGAAAACAACATATTCGATACGACACATCACAGAAAAAGGAGGTATGTGAATGACTATTCTGTTATGTGAAAAATGCGGTAATATGGTTTCTCTTCTTAAAAAGGGTACATGTCCGGTCAAATGCTGCGGAGAGCCGCTCACAGAACTTGTAGCCAACACGACGGATGCCGCAACGGAAAAGCATGTTCCGGCTGTGACGGTCGATGGTGACAAGGTGAACGTGAAGATCGGAGCTGTTACCCATCCGATGCTTGACGCTCATTACATCGAATGGATCGCAATCGAGACCAAAAAGTGTGTTTACAGAAAGAACCTTAATCCCGGCGATGCTCCGGAAGCGGATTTTGTTATCGAAGCCGGTGATGAGTATGTTGCAGCATATGACTACTGCAATCTGCACGGTCTCTGGAAGGCATGACCTGAAATCTTGTGAGTTAGTCTGCGCACCCTGTCAGAGAGCGAAAGGACCCTGACAGGGTGCTTCATGATGAATTAAGAAAGCGACATGTATCATGAAATTTCTGACATTTAATGACGGCGGATATGAAGTACTGGGCGTAGCGTCCCGGGACGGAAAGACTGTCTATTCGCTGCCGGATATAGGACTTTCCTTCTTTAATATGAACGATTTGATCAGCAGAATTACGGATGAGGACAGGAAACAGATCCTGTCGTTCCTGGAAAATCCGGAAGGTGGGGAGCCATATGCGTCATTAGACAAATGTTCCCCCATCCCGAGACCCGCTCAGGATGTGATCTGTCTGGGAGAAAACTTTGCTGCCCACACAAAAGAAGCCGGAAGCTATTCCAGCGAGGCATTCGGGTCCGAAAAAAAACTGCCGATCTACTTTTCAAAACGGGTAGGCGAGGCTGTCCCCGATGGGGGAGGGATTCCATCGCACAGTGATATTACGGAAAGACTTGATTATGAGGCTGAACTTGCTGTAATTATCGGAAAAGAGGCTTACAAAGTTTCGGCTGAGGATGCCTACCAGTATGTATTCGGCTATACGATCCTGAATGATATCAGTGCACGGGATCTCCAGACCGGGCACAAACAGTGGTATCTGGGCAAGAGCCTTGATGGATTTACTCCGATCGGTCCCTGGATCGTCACGGCAGACGAGATTCCGGGAAGACCTGCGATCCAAGTCAGATCCTACGTCAATGGAGAGCTGCGTCAGGACGGGAACACGGACGATTTTATTTTTGATATCGGCTACTGTATCAGCGAGTTGTCCCAGGGAATCAGACTTCTTCCGGGGACTATCATCAGCATGGGAACACCTGCCGGTGTGGGGATGGGATTCAAACCGCCCAGATTTCTCAGATCCGGTGATACCGTGGACTGTGTGATCGAGGGAATCGGGACACTTCATAATACGATAATCGACTGAAAGCTGACAGTGAAACAGGACTTCTTTATGTTTTTGCATATTGTGTATATTTGTGGTAGAATCAGCACTAAAATTGCTTTATGAGGAGGTACTGTTCATGTCAGGATTTAAATTAAAGGTAACCCCCGAGCATAATGCGCTTATTGATATCTGCCGGGAACACTCCACGATCGACGGAGAACTTTATGGCAGACTGGATGTCAAGAGAGGTCTCAGAGATATCAATGGGAACGGAGTTGTTGCAGGTCTTACCCAGATATCGGAAATCAAATCCGCCGAGTTCGTTGACGGACAGAAAATTCCGATTGACGGTGAACTCTACTATAGAGGAATAAATATCGAGGATCTTACACAGGGATTCTACAATGACCGAAGGTTCGGCTTTGAGGAGACGACGTACCTTCTTCTGTTCGGAAAACTGCCGAATGTTTCCGAACTGAAGAAATTCAGGCAGATGCTCGTCGATCAGCGAAGCCTCCCGACAAATTTTGTCCGGGATGTTATCATGAAGGCGCCGACCGGAGACATCATGAACTCTATGCAGAGATCGGTGCTGACACTTGCTTCTTATGACAGGTACGCAGATGATACGTCACTTGCAAATGTCCTGAGGCAGTGTGTCAATCTGATCGCAAGTTTCCCGATGATGGCTGTATATGCCTATCATGCTCATAATCATTATAACAGGGGACACAGTCTCTATATCCATAATCCTTCCAGGAAGCTTTCAACTGCTGAAAATATCCTGCGGCTCTTAAGACCGGATAAAAAATATACGGAACTGGAAGCCAGGGTTCTGGATCTTGCGCTGGTCCTGCATATGGAGCATGGAGGCGGTAATAATTCTACATTCACAATGCATGTCGTGACTTCTTCAGGCACGGATACCTACTCGGCGGTCGCGGCATCTCTGGCGTCACTGAAAGGTCCGAAGCACGGCGGCGCGAACATTAAGGTGATGGAGATGTTCGAAGACCTGCGAAAAAATGTGGGTGATCTGAAGGACAATGACGAGATAAGAGTTTATCTTGAAAAACTTTTGAATAAGGAGGCATTTGACCGCAAAGGCCTGATTTACGGTTTCGGTCATGCCGTTTACTCGGTATCGGATCCTAGAGCAAGGATTTTCCGGTCATTTGTGAAAAGTCTTGCTGAAGAAAAGGGAAAAACAGAGGATTATGATCTCTACAGCAGAATAGAGAAGCTTGCTCCGGAGGTCATCAGCAGCAAGAGGAAGATCTATAAGGGCGTTTCCGCCAATGTGGATTTTTACTCCGGGCTCGTTTATAACATGCTCGGTCTGCCCATAGAACTTTATACTCCGATCTTCGCACTCGCAAGAATTGTCGGTTGGAGTGCGCACAGACTGGAAGAGCTTATCAATATGGATAAGATCATACGACCGGCTTATACTGCTGTTGCGGACAGAAGTCCGTATATTCCTCTGGTGGAAAGAGAATAAGAAAAGGTTTTGAGCTTTACTTAAAGAGAGGGCAGGAAATGAATCACATTATCTTGGAAGGCTTTATGGGTTCTGGAAAGAGTGCTGTTGCTAAGGCTCTGGCTAAAGAACTTGATCTGCCGCTCATAGATATTGACAAGCAGGTGGAATCCAGACTGAAAATGAGAACGACCGAAGTGTATGACCGCTTCGGAGATGTCTATTATCGTGCTATGGAGACACTGATCCTTGATGAACTGCAGTCCGTTCAGGATCGTTGTGTTATTGTTCTGGGCAGCGGACTTGCTCTGATGCCTCAGAATGCGCCGTATCTGAAAAAACTGGGAAGAGTATATTATCTCAAAGTCAGCAGACAACTTGTCGTTGAGCGCCTGTCGAAAGGGGAAAAACACTCCTGGCTGCGGGCCGGAGACTTTGAGGAGCATGTCAGCAGGATGCTGAAAGAACGTGAGCCGGCTTACAGGAAAGTAGCCGACTGCACGATCATTGTTGATGGGAAGAAGACCGCAGATATTGTTCAGGAAATCATTGCTGAGGAGAACAAAAATTCTGAGGAAAATAAAGATTCATAAAGCGAATTAAGAATGTCCAAATACTTCCTTTTGTATTCTGTCGACCGGCATATCAGCGCCGGTCCAGATACGAAAGGATTCTGCGCCCTGATACAAGAGCATGGGAAGACCGTTCACATATCGGCAGCCTGCCTCTTCGGCCTGTTTTAAAAGCACGGTCTTCGTGGGGTTGTAGATCGCTTCGAAAACATCTGTATCGGGAGAAAGGCAGGACAGGTCCGGCAGAAGACTCTCAGATTCTTTTTCGGATCCGGCCATCCCCACGTTGGTCGCATTGATCAGCAGGCCGGTTTGGCGGATCCTTTCACGAAGGACTGCTTTATCGCCGAGAGGTTCCAATGATATTTCCGGTTCGCTGTCACTTTCGATGACTGTACGCAGCCTGTCGATGACGGTTCGAATCCTGTCAGCGGAAGATGCCCGGTTGTAGAAAATATGGATCTTAGCCGCTTTATGAAATGCACAGGCAATCAGTATGGAGACAGCAGCACCGCCGGTACCGAGAAGAGTAATATCTCCCGATTCGATCTGAAAGCCGTTTTCTTTCGCTGCACGGATGAAACCATCTCCGTCTGTTGTGTAGCCGTAAAGGGTGCCTCCGACATTTTTTACGGTATTCACGGAATGAGAGACGGATGCCGCTGGCGACAAGTCATCACATAGATCACACATGGCCTGTTTGTCGGGCATCGTAACGTTCCATCCGGATACATTTTCCCTTTTCAGTCGTTCAACGGTTCCGGAGAGCGTTGAAAGGTCAGTTTCACAGAGCCCGTACCGGGCATCGATTCCCAGAATTGAAAATGCCAGATTGTGCATGGCAGGGGAAAGACTGTGTGAGATCGGCGAACCGATCAGATAGTATTGCTGCATGGTTTTCCTCCTGTTTTGTTCATATGCAGTAGAGACAGTCTAAGATTTGATTCCTTCTGTAACAGAGTAATGTTATGCCGTTCACTATATCATTATGGTCAAAGAAAGGCAACCTGAGAAAAGTATGAAAAAATTTACAGTCAGAGGAGTTGTATTCGGGGATGGAATTCCCAATATTGCCGTACCGGTGACCGGCAGAAATGAGAAGGAGATTCTCTCCGGGGTCGGGGATGCGAAAAAATGTGGCGATCTCATTGAATTAAGGATCGATGCTTTTAAAGGTGTCCATGATGCCTGTCTCACACGGAATCTCCTCAGTGAGGTCCGCTCTTCCTGTGATGTTCCTGTTCTGTTCACACTCAGAACGGCACGCGAAGGAGGAGAGATTTGCTGCAATGATGAGATGTATGAGACGATCCTCACGGGCGCGATCGAGAGTGGCTTTATAGATCTTATCGATATAGAAGCTGCTTTCGGCCCGGTTGCGGAAAGGCTTCTTTCCAAAGCTCGCAGACACAATGTGAGAACGGTCCTGTCGCAGCACGATTTTGAGAGAACACCGGCAACGGAAGAGATTTGTGCAGCATTTGCCCGCATGGAGAAGATGGGTGCGGATGTAGCCAAGGGCGCTTATATGCCCTGCCGCGGAGAAGATGTGGATAAAGTCCTCGCTGCCTCAAATTCGATCCGCAGAAATCTTCAGATCCCATTCATACTTATTTCCATGGGAGAAAAAGGACAGCTGACCCGTATCTATGCCGAGTCAGTCGGAAGCTGCGTCACCTTTGCGGCAGCGGACGGAAAAGCCAGCGCTCCGGGCCAGATCGATGCGGGAAAGATGAGAGATCTGCTTCTCAGACGCCATGCGATGTCGGAAGGAAAAAGGAATATTTACCTGATCGGTTTTATGGGTGCAGGAAAATCCACTGTGTCGTCTGTTCTGGGTCGGAAGACGGGAATCAGGGTTCTGGAAATGGACCGTGAGATTGAGACGGACCGTCGGATGTCGATCCCCGAAATCTTTGAAAAGTACGGAGAACCCTGTTTCAGGGACCTGGAAACGGATCTCCTGCGGAAACTCGATGCGGAATCACCTGCTATTGTATCCTGCGGAGGCGGAGCGGTCCTCAGAGAGAGAAATGTTCTTCTGATGAAAAGCATCGGTACCGTCATTCTGCTTGATGTCAGTCCGGAAGAAGTAATGAAAAGGCTGGAGGGCCAGGTGGACCACAGGCCGAATCTGAGAGGGCGGTTCAGTCTGGAAGGAATCAGGGAACTGCAGGATCTGCGCCGGGAGGCCTATCAGAGCGCTGCGGACGCGGTCGTCGATACGAACGGTAAAAGTGCTGATGAAATTGCCGACAGGATTCTGGATATATGTGAGAGTGATTCATGATCCGGAAGGGAGCGGCATTCGGAAATTTGCCGGAACGGTTCCGCACTTTGTTCTTGCAACGACATTCGTTTTATTATAAAATGAGATGTACACACTTATGGAGGTAAACACATGATTTCAGCAGGTGATTTTAAAAACGGTTTAACTCTCGAGATTGATGGGCAGGTCATGCAGATCGTCGAGTTCCAGCATGTAAAACCGGGCAAGGGCGCAGCTTTTGTTCGTACCAAGATGCGCAATGTTATCAACGGCGGCGTTGTAGAAAAAACTTTCCGCCCGACAGAAAAGTTCCCGGCAGCCAGAATCGACCGCAAGGATCAGCAGTATCTGTATAATGACGGTGATCTCTATTACTTCATGGATCCTGAGACATATGATCAGATTATGATCAATTCAGACGTGATCGGCGATGCTCTGAAGTTCGTTAAAGAGAATGAAGTTGTAAAGGTGTGCTCTTATAACGGAGAAGTATTCTCCATCGAGCCTCCTCTCTTTGTGGAACTTGAGATTACCGATACGGAACCGGGATTTGCCGGAAACACAGCACAGGGTGCTACCAAGCCGGCTACCGTGGAGACAGGTGCTACAATTCAGGTACCGCTCTTCGTAAACATCGGTGATGTTGTAAAAATCGATACAAGATCATCTGAATATCTTTCAAGAGTATAACAGGAAGCCTTCCTTCGGGAAGGCTTCTTAATTTTTTACTGATTTTTTTATCTTATCTTACTTTCTATTCTGCCGTTCGGCAGAGAGTCCCGGATTCTTCGGGATTTGATAAATAATCACATATATCTGATACATGTTCGAGACAATGTTTTATTCTTCATCGCGCAATACTCGTGACGTGCGCGGTGGAAGGCACCCTGGCGCCGCGCGCGTCGCGGCAAGAACGCCGAGGCGTTCCTGAATACCTGGTGAATGATGCGTATACCTTTCATCTGTTCGTGTATGCGAAACTGTATATCGGCATGGTCGGGTTTTTTCGTATGCGGATACTCAGAGACGCCCGCCTTATATGCGGATGAGAAATCCCCGGTCTGTCCCGGTATACCTGTCAGGCAGATTGCCATACTGTATTATCATGGAGGAACTTATGACTTACCCGGAATTTAAAATGCAGCTGATGTCCAACATAGCGCAGCAGGCAGGATGTGATGCAGAAGTGACGATTCGAAGTATCCGTAAGAATAACGGAATTTTCCTGGATGGTCTGACTGTACATCATGCCGGAAAGAATATTGCGCCTACTATTTATCTGGAAAGGTACTGGGATAAATACCGAGAGGGCTTCAGCATAGATTCTCTGACGGAGGAGATCCTTGAGGAGAACAGAAATTATACGGTGGGGAGAAATCTGGATATTGAACAGCTTCTGGATTTTTCCCGTATCCGCAGGAAAGTGATGTTCAGAGTCATTAATTTTGATATGAACAGAGAATTTCTGGACACGGTACCGATGAGAAGGGCTCTCGATCTGGCGGTGATTTATTATTACAGAGTTGAGGAGGAAGAACTTTCCGGAGCAACATGTATTGTAAGAAATGAGGATCTGGAGAGGTGGCATGTGACGGAGGAGGAGCTTTGGGAACTGGCTCTTGTCAATACCCCCAGAGAGGAGCCTTCCCGAATTTCGGATATATATGATTCCCTGAGGGAGATTCAGGAAAACTGCGCTGCGATAACGGAAGGCAATCCTTTTATGACGCAGGAAGGATCTGATGAGGGATGGTTTCCGATTGATGTGTTCCCGGTAGAGATGGATCGGTCAGATAAGGTTTCGTCAGACAGGGCCCTGATGCTTGTCCTGAGCAACAAGACGAAAGTATTCGGCGCTTCCTGTATGTTATATCCGGAAGTATTAAGACCGCTCGCAGAAGAGCTCGGAACAGATCTGTATATTCTTCCGAGCAGTATTCATGAGGTGATCCTTATGCCGGTGAATGAGTTGCTAAGCCGCGATGATCTTGCGGATATGGTGAAAGAGATCAATGAGAATGAGGTCCTTCCGCAGGAAGTTCTCTCCGATAATGTGTATCGTTACTATGCTGACCGCGATGTGATCCTGTTATAGGGGTTTACGAATTTAAAAGATTTTCTCTTGCTATTTCCCATGAAAAGATGTATTATAACATTTGTGCATGGGGATATAGCTCAGTGGGAGAGCGTTCGGTTCGCATCCGAAAGGCCGTGAGTTCGAATCTCATTATCTCCATCGGGCAGCCTGCCGCTATCGGCAGGCTGTTTATCAATATAAGTTGTAAGCGTCTGTAGCTCAGTGGATAGAGCACTGGATTCCGGTTCCAGGTGCGCGGGTTCGACTCCTGTCAGACGCGCTCTGCCGATATTGCATTGTTCAATGTGATATCGGTTTTTTTCTGCAGCCTTTTATATCATTTTATCTTACATGCAGTAATGGATAAGCTGTATAAAGATGAATATGTGAAAGGATTGTGAAATAAAGATACCTGCACTGCACAAGTTGCAAAAAGAAAAGGCATATGCTAATATTATGCCAATATGCGGAAATAAACAGTGTATGCCCATTTTATGTCAGTAAGGAGGATGAAAAGTGGACGAGTTCAGAGAATGGTTATCTGACAATCTTCGTTATATCGCACTGATTCTCGGAGTACTTATCGTGTTGGGCGGTGCTTTTCTCGGAGTCAGAGCAGTCACAAAGTCAGGCAGCACTCCGAATACAGAGACTGCCACGGACAGTATGGACAATTCTACAGGCGGTCTGGTCACATCCGGCTCTGCAAAACCGTCAGGGACTGCGGCAGGATCCTTGAAAGACACGGCTGCTCTGGTGACGGAAGACGGACAGCTTACTGAAGAAGCTCAAAACGGAATCAAGACGGTCGTCAAGTCATATTATGATGCCCTGAATGCCCGCAATGTGGAGGCCGTAAAAAAGGTGACAGATACTCTGTCAGCTGAGGATATCGCATCGATTGAATCATCAAAGACGGCATATTCCGGCGTTTCTGTAATTCCGAAAGTCGGACCTACAACGGACGGCAGGAGTGCGGTGGCCTTTGTTGATTATAAGTATCAAAACCCTGATCAGGCAATTCTTCACTCGGGACTCTCCTGGCTGTATCTGCAGTTCGATGAGAATGAAGGTGCCTATAAGATCAAGGTCGATGCGGCGGATGACGCTGCTGTTAAGACTTATGCACAGAGTCTTACGGCAGATCCTGAAATAGCTTCTGTCATGCAGCGCGTACAGGTCGAAGCCGATGCGGCAGCTGCAGCCGATCAGGGTGTCAGTCAGGCGGCAGCCGAACCGGCAGCAGAGAGTGGTGAGACGGAGTCCGCTGTGACTGAGGGTCAGCCTGAAGCAGATGCAGCTCAGTCTGAAGGACAGGCAGAGGTCGAAGCAACTGACGGTCAGGCAGAAGCTGATGCAGCAGCCCAGGCGGAAGCGGTTGCAGCTCAGGCTCAGGCAGATGCAGCAGCGGCGGCAGCCCGTGAACAGGCCGAGGCGGCAGCCCAGGCCCAGGCTCAGGCTGAAGCAGTAGCTGCGCAGACAAGAGAGAGCGGAGACGCAGCAGCCCAGGCTCAGGCAGATGCGGCAGCTGATGCAGCAGCCGCTCAGGCCCAGGCAGCAGCTGATGCAGCGACGCAGGCCCAGGCTCAGGCACAGGCAGGTGCCAGAGCAGGCGATACGGCGGTCATTCTTGAGACCTGCAATGTCAGAAAAGGTGCCGGATATGACTATGAGGTAGTGACTGTCGCTGAAGAGGGCGCATCCGTCACGATCATTGACGATGAAGGTCAGGGATGGGTCCATGTTCGTACAGAGAACGGAGACGGATACATCGGAAGAAAATTCATATACGGAGAAACGAACTGAAGCATCGATATTCATCTCGTAAATAAAGTGATGAGAATTCTGCGTCAGAGATCAAATAGGGACTGTCCTGTGCGACAGTCCTTTTTTCGTACGTTGCTTTTCAGTATGTAAAATGTTATGATGTTATAAGTCTGTCTTTGTATCGATGAATCAATAAGCGGACAGGGAGTGTCATATATGGACAATGGCGAAATACGTCTCAATAAATATATCAGCAGTATCGGTCTCTGTTCACGCAGAGAAGCTGATCGTATGATCGAGGATGGCAGAGTAAGGATCCTGAGGCCTGACGGCACAGCAGCTGTTGCCTCGCTCGGTGATCGTTTCACACCCGGAGATCAGATCGAGGTTGATGGTAAAATCCTGGAAAACAACGAAGCGGAAAAGTTGTACCTCATGCTGAATAAGCCGAAAGGAATCGTGTGTACAGGTGACCGCAGAATCAAGGAGAACATTATAGATTATGCGGGTCTTAATCACTATATCTCCTATGCCGGCAGACTTGACCGGGATTCGACCGGTCTTGTGCTTCTGACCAATGACGGTGAATTGAATGACAGAATCATGCGTGCGTCCAATTGCCATGAAAAAGAGTATATCTGTAAAGTCGATAAGTTCGTAACATATGATTTTCTGTCGAAGATGCGCCAGGGTGTGACGATTGTTCTGGATGATGATCACAACCTGACCGGTGAGATCGGTCCGGATGGAAAGCCGGTCGGTAAGACTGTCAAAACGAGACCCTGCAAGGTATGGAAGACCGGAAAACGTGAATTCCATATTATTCTTACACAGGGATATAACAGGCAGATCAGACGTATGTGTGCTGCACTCGGCTTTACTGTTCTGAAGATAAAGCGTATACGGATCATGAATCTCGAATTGGGCGGTCTCAGAGAAGGGATGAAAAGATTCCTGACGAAGGAAGAGATCGCCGAGCTGAAAAAGCAGGCCGGAATGTAAAGACAAACCGCCGGGCTGAAGAAGCAGGCCGGAATGTAGAGACAAACCGCCGGGCTGAAGAAGCAGGCCGGATCGTAGAAATGAATCGAGACCTGCGTTCTGCTACCGAAAGGAAGGGCGAAATGGCAAATATTCGGACAGATGACGTTCTCACTCTGTACAGGGAACTGACTGACAAAGCGAGAACTTATAATGAAGCATATGAAAATGCCGAGCCGATCGTAAGCGATTATGAATATGATATGCTTATGCAGCAGATCAAAAAGATGGAGAAAGAAGATCCTGCTCTTGTCGAAGCCGCATCTCCGACACAGACGGTGGGCGCACCGGTAAAACGGGAAGGCGGAATTACCGTGACGCATAATGTGCCCATGCTGTCTATCCAGGATGTTTTCGAGAAGGAGGATGTCCTTGCATGGGCCCGTGAAGTCAGGGCCATCCATCCGGATGCCAGATTCTGTGTGGAACATAAGATCGACGGTCTCTCCATGAGCCTTCGTTATGAGGATGGTATGCTCAGGCTCGCTGAGACGCGGGGGGACGGTTTTGTGGGAGAGGATGTGACTTTGAACGCATTGGTCATACCGGATATTGTTCAGAAGATATCCGGCTTTCCCGGTTATCTGGAGCTTCGCGGTGAAGTGTATATGAAGCACGAAGACTTTGACCGCACGAACAGGATGCAGGAGATCGCAGGGAAAAAGACATTTGCAAATCCACGGAACTGCGCAGCGGGGACTCTCAGGCAGCTGGATCCCGCAATGACGAAAGAAAGAGGCCTTTCGTTCTTTATTTTTAATGTGCAGGAGGGAAATGACCGGCTTACGGGCAGCCATTTTGAGGGACTTCGCTCGCTGGAAGAAGCGGGCCTTAAGACCGTTCCGTGCGTTCTCTGCGAGACAGATGAAGATATTCTGGAGGCCATTGACTCGATCGGGGAGATGCGGGGCGATCTGGCTTATGACATAGACGGTGCTGTCGTTAAGATCGATCAGGTCATGTACAGAGCAGATTTTCCTGCCGGTTCAAAATACAGTGCCGGACATATCGCTTATAAATATCCCCCTGAGGAGAAGGAGTCGGTGATCCGGGATATAGAAATTTCAATCGGTATGACGGGACGTGTGAACCCGACAGCTGTGTTCGACCCGATCCGGCTCTGCGGGACGACCGTTTCCAGGGCGACGCTCCACAACCAGGATTTTATTGACACGCTTCATATCGGAATCGGAGATACGGTCGTTGTCTATAAATCCGGTGAGATCATCCCGAAAATTCGCTGTGCGATTCCTGAGAAGAGACCGGAGGGAGTGACTGATTTCCGGCTTCCGGATGTGTGTCCGGTGTGCGGGGGACCGATTGTCCGTTCTGTCGGTATGGCGGATAAGAAATGCATTAATCCGAACTGTCCGGCTCAGCTGGAACGGCATCTCATTAATTTCGTCGGAAGGGATGCCATGGATATCAAGGGATTCGGACAGGAAAACGTTCTGACATTGGTGAGGGAAGGGCTTCTTCGCGATATAGGTGATATCTACACGCTGAAAGAGCATCGTCAGACCCTGCTCGACCGAAAGCTGATCGGTCTTGTAAAGAGTACGGATAAGCTCCTTGCCGCAATCGAGAAATCGAAGGAAAATGATCCGTGGAGACTTCTTGCGGGACTTGCCATCGAAAATGTCGGAAAGACATCCGCAAGAACGATCATGAACTATTTTGGGTCATTTGAGAAATTGATCGCAGCTGATAAAGAGACTCTTCTTAAAGTACCCGATATCGGAAATATTACCGCAGACGCGATTCTTGAGTTCTTTGGCGCTGAAGAGAACCGTCAGCTGATCAGGCGTCTTGGGGAAGCCGGATTAAAACTGGATGCGGACACCGGTGGACAGAGCAATGAGCTTGCCGGCAGATCTTATGCCGTTACGGGTGATATCAATCGTTTCAGGAATCGAAATGAGCTGGTGTCTTTTATCGAACAGCATGGAGGCAAATGCACAGGCAGTGTCTCCAAAAAGACATATGCGCTGATCAATAATGATCCTGCTTCCAGATCATCCAAGAACAGGAAAGCAGCTGATTTGGGAATTCCTGTTATCACAGAAGATGAGTTCCTGGAAAGCCTGGGACAGTAGGTATGCCGTCGAAGAGAATGTCCCGGGGAAAAGATATTTGTGTTAATCAAGGAGGTACCGTGCAATGCCTATAAAAGTGCCGAATGATCTTCCGGTCAGAACGATACTGGAAAAAGAAAATATATTTGTAATGGATGAGAATCGTGCCGTGCATCAGGATATACGTCCGATTCAGATCCTGATACTGAATCTGATGCCGTTGAAGGAGGATACGGAGCTGCAGATTCTGAGAGAGCTCTCCAATACACCTCTTCAGATCGACTGTACCTTTATGTGCATGAAATCCCATGATTCGACGCACACTTCCAAGAGTCACCTGGATACGTTCTATGTGACATTCGATGAAATCAGAAAGAAAAAATATGACGGAATGATCGTGACAGGTGCCCCTGTAGAACTTTATGAGTTCGAAGAGGTGGATTATTGGGATGAGATCTGCCAGGTATTTTCGTGGATCGACTCGCATGTCACATCTACGATTTTCCTGTGCTGGGGAGCACAGGCCGCAATGTACTATTATTATGGTCTGGAGAAGAAACCTCTCGGAAAGAAACTGTTCGGTCTTTTCCTGCATAAGGTCTATAATCGAAAAGTGCCGCTTGTAAGAGGGTTTGACGATCAGTTCCTGATGCCGCATTCCCGTTATACGGACACTCCGACCAAAGACATCGAAAAATGTGAGGCGCTCACAATTCTTTCCAAATCTGAGGAGGCTGGCGTATTTCTGTGCATGGCTGAGAACGGAAGAAAGATTTTCGTCACCGGTCATCCGGAGTACGGCAGGACCCAGCTGAAACGTGAATATGAGCGCGACAAGCTGAAGGGACTCGGAACGGCTATACCGAAGAATTATTTTCCGAATGATGATCCGAAGGCCACTCCGCCTCTGGTCTGGAGAGCACATGCCAATAACCTGTATACGAACTGGCTGAATTATTACGTGTATCAGTCTACGCCGTATGACCTGGACGGTACGCCCTGGGGAGAGGAAATTCCTGATAATTATAACAAAAAGAACAGGGAGAAATGAGAAAAACTTCGTCAGGTCCTGCTTTTTGAAGGGGTTTTCAATTCGTCGGAAGTAAGCTATAATGTTTCAGATTACGAAAAACAGGATTATTAAGAGAAAGATAACAGAAATAATCGATGAGTGAAGAAATAAGATTCAAGTATCTGGAGGAGCTTGAACGCTCGGAAGCACTCGACGATGCCGGAGATCTCTCGTGGGAACGCAGAAGTGAGCATCGTAATGGAAAAAGCAGCCGTGCGGGCGGGAAGAAAAAAGATTCCCGCAGAGCGCGCGGTAGAATAGAAAGCTCCGGGGAGGACGCAGGGGAAGAAGCCGCTGCCCAATCCCGAAGGAAAAGGAGCAAAAAAGCAGCCGGGCAGACTGCGAAAAAGAAAAAAGGCAGAAGAACAGAGCCGGAAAGAAAGGTTCGGCCTGTTGAAGTGCCTGAAAGCTGGGACGGAAGCAACTTCGTCGGCGACCGCTGGCAGAATGCAGATCCCCTGGAGTCTGAAAGCATTTCGGGAACAAAGAAGACAGTTCGTGAGGAGAGAAGAGCCCGGAGAAGAAGGACAGATGAATCGGGAACAGCTGCAGGAAGAAAATCTGCAAATCGTCCCGGCAAAAAGCGCAGAAGGCGGGAAGGCACTCGTTCCGAGAGGGTCACTGACTGGGATGCTTTTATCGAGGAGACCGCAAGAATGGAGACTGAAGACGGTTTTCAGGAAGAGCGGGAGACTCGCAGGCAGAACAGAGCTGATGCAGCCAGAAAGAAAGAAGAAGAATCGAAGGCCAGACGATCTCTGTTCATGAAGATCGGAATTACCGTAGCTGCTCTTATTCTGATCGTTGCTGTTTCAGGGACGATCATCCGTACAGTGCGGAAAGGAGGACAAGCTTCCGGCAACGGTACCTCCGGATCAGCCGGTGCGCATGGGCAGGATAGCAGCGTCGACGGAAATGCTGCAGGAACCGGAAATGGCGTCGGAGGGGATGTAACGGTAGCACCTGCCTCCAGTGTTGTCAGTATCGACAGCGCGGACCAGCTCACGACGGTGTTCGAGAACTGGACTTTTACCCCGTCTGCGACCGACGTTGCTCCGGAGGGAGATATCGTTCCTACTACTGATACGTTTTATACACACGATATGATGAAGAGAGATCTTTATCTTCTTCGGGAGCGATATCCGGATATAATGACGATACTCAGATTCGGATATACTGCAGACGGAAGAGAGCTGCTTGATGTAGTCATCGGCAATCCGGCAGCTGAAAAAGATGTCATTATTCAATATTCCATGCATGCCAGAGAATATATAAATTCAATTTTAGGCATGAAGCAGATTGAAGAACTGCTGAAGGGGTTAAGCAACGGGGCACAGTACAACGGAGTATCCTATTCGGATATACTGAACGGAGTCAGACTGCATCTGATACCCATGATGAATCCCGACGGTGTTATGATCTCCCTTCTGGGATTTGACGCGATCGGCAATCAGACGATCCGTAACGGGCTCTATGAATGCTGGCAGAGTGATATCATGCTCGGAAAGGGCGATCCGGAAATCACCGCTTATTTCAGAGGATGGAAGGCCAATGCCCGCTGTGTTGATCTGAATCGCAATTTTGACTGCGGGTGGGATACTACTGTCGGCACGTCCCAGCCTTCCTGCAGCCGGTATAAAGGGGAGTCAGCTGAATCCGAGTCGGAGACGAAAGCTCTTGTCGCACTCAAGGATGCCATCAATTGTGTCGGGCAGATCGCCTATCATTCGGAAGGTGAGCTTGTGTACTGGGATTACGGCTCCAAAGGAGATCTTCATGTTCTGGATGAACAGCTGGCTGATGTTGTAAGCGCACAGACCGGCTATACGAAGGAATCCACCATCTCCGCCAAGCAGGAGACAGCGGGATGCAGCGATTATTTTATCCTTGAATGCGGAATTCCGTCGATCACGATCGAGACAGGTGTGGGAGATTGTCCTATCAGTATTGATCAGTGGGATACGATCTGGAGTCAGAATGCTGAGGTCATTCCTGCAATCGCGCAGTTTTTCGCTCAGCTCTGATCGCGTTTTTTACGGCGCGGATCCGGTCAGACTGCTGTCAGCCGGATGCTGACATGATTTCCGTGAAAACTCTTTCGGGCGGGATTTGAATTCGAAGACATTAGATTAGGTGAGGGCAGATAAATGCAGAAAATACAGAATATACTTTCAGACATAATGGGAGAGGCTTTTGAGAAAGCGGGCTATGATGCCGGATATGGTCTTGTGCGTCTCTCCGACCGACCGGATCTCTGTGAGTTTCAGTGCAATGGAGCTCTTTCCGCTGCAAAGCAGTACCATAAAGCTCCTTTCCTGATCGCCGATGATGTGCTGAAGCAGACAGATCGTGAAGACAGTTCAGTCTTTACGGCGGAAGTGGTAAGACCGGGGTTCATCAATATTAACATTACCGAAGAATTCCTTGCGGATTATGTTGAAAAAATGGTGAGCGATCCTTATCTGTCCATTCCTCAGGTCGAAACGCCCGAGAAGATCATCATTGATTATGGCGGACCGAATGTCGCTAAACCGCTTCACGTCGGACATCTCCGCAGCGCGGTAATCGGCGAGAGCATAAAGCGACTCTGCCGGGCATGCGGCAACGAAGTTCTCGGTGATGTCCATCTGGGCGACTGGGGACTGCAGATGGGTCTCATCATTACGGAATTAAGGGAGAGAAGACCGGACCTCATCTATTTTTCAGAGAATGCGGGAGATGATCCCGAAGCCTATCCGCAGGAAGCACCGTTCACGATCGGTGAGCTGGAGGAGATATATCCGGCTGCGTCTGCAAGATCCAAGATAGATGAAGATTATAAGGCGAAAGCCATGGAAGCGACACATGATCTTCAGGCAGGTAAGCCCGGATACAGAGCTCTCTGGAACAAGATCATGGAATTGTCTGTTGCCGATCTTAAGCGGAATTATGCAAGGCTTAACGTTTCCTTCGATCTGTGGAAAGGAGAATCCGATGTACAGCCGTATATCGCTCCGATGGTAGAGAAAATGAAGGAAGAGGGAACTGCTCACTATGATCAGGGAGCACTTGTCATTGATGTCGAAGAACCGGGGGACAAGAAGAAAGTACCGCCCTGCATGGTCCTGAAATCGGACGGCGCGTCTCTTTACAATACAACGGACCTGGCAACGATCGTAGAGAGAGTAAAACTGTATGATCCGGATGAGATCATATATGTAGTCGATAAACGTCAGTCGCTCTATTTTACACAGGTCTTCCGTGCTGCCAGAAAAGCCGGACTTATCTCTGATCGAACAGAGCTGGTCCATGTGGGATTCGGCACCATGAACGGGAGAGACGGTAAACCGTTCAAAACAAGAGAGGGCGGTGTCATGAGACTCGAGACCCTCCTTGATGAGATCAATGAAGGAATGATCGGAAAGATCCGCGAGAACAGAAATGTGAGGGCGGAGGATGCGGAAAAGACAGCGGAGATCGTATCCCTCTCTGCTATCAAGTACGGAGATCTTTCAAATCAGGCTGCTAAGGATTATGTGTTCGACACGGACAAGTTCACGGCGTTCGAGGGAAATACCGGTCCGTACATTCTGTATACGATTGTTCGTATCAAATCTATTCTGGAGAAAGCGGAAGAGAGCGGATGCAGACCGGAGGAAATCAAGCTGATCGCGCCGACGGCTTCTGTCGAGAAGGCCCTGATGCTCGACCTTACAAGATTCGGATCTGTGATCGGAGAGGCGTATGAAGAACTTGCTCCTCATAAGATCTGTGCGTATATCTATGACACAGCCAATGATTTCAACCGCTTCTATCATGAGACGAAGATTCTCTCCGAGTCCGATGAGGCTCGTCGGGCGAGTTATCTGAGCCTTCTGGAAGTGACGCTCCGTGTACTCGAAAAGAGCATTGATATTCTCGGATTTGAGGCTCCGGATCATATGTAACAGGATATTCGGGCAGCCCGGAAATACAGTTTCCGGACTGCCTTTTTCTTGCTTTTTAAAGAGTCTTATCTTATACTCAATTTATTCGGAAAAATGCGCATCGCATCTGATGCGTATCTTATCCGGTCTGTCGGACACACGGTCTGTGTGGCAGATGGACCGGGTTCACTGCGGACATTTCGTCCGGAAATCTCTTTTTATAATTCGCGCTTCATTTTAACAATACGATTTTCACATAAATGATCTGCGCGGCATTCTTTTTAATTTCATACAGGTGAGGTCGAATATGGAAAGTATTGGGAAATATCGTGTGCTCTCCATCCTGGGTCACGGCGGAAGTTCTTCCGTTTATCTTGTCGTAGATGAGCGGATCGGAAAAAAGTGGGCGGTCAAAGTAATTCCCGCAAGGTATATCCGGAAGGACGGTATCCTTCTTCTGAGGGAGCTGGATCACCCCTCGCTGCCGCGAATCGTGGAGGAGCTAGAGGGTGCAAATGAATTCTACGAAGTGACTGACTATTTTGAGGGCGCATCTCTTGATAAATGGGCGGGGAGAGGAATTACTTTAAGCGAAGCGATGTCCGCTTCCATGGAAATCCTCGAATCGGTCGCCTATCTTCATTCCCGCAGTGTGCCGGTCATACACAGGGATATAAAACCTGCCAATTTTATCATGACATCGGATGGAAAAATTAAGTTGATCGATTTTGATCTTGCTGTTGCCGGGGAGAGGAGCGGAATGGTTCCGATGGGCACGAAAGGCTATGCGCCTCCGGAACAGTACAGAGGCGTCTGCTCCATGAGAGGTGATGTATACGCGATCGGCAGGACGATCGATTTTCTGCTGGATTCTATCGATCTTAAAAAACTGTCTTTCCCTGACAGAAAAATATTTGATCAGGTAAGGAAGATATGCCGGACTGCTTCCGATCCTGATCCTGACAATCGGTATGAGGATGCGGGAGAGATGATGACTGCATTTGAAAAATGCATGAAGATCCGTAAATTAATTCGTCCGGTCTGCTCTGCTCTGATTGCGGTCTCTCTTCTGTCCGTGCTTCTTTTTGCCGGGAGAGGCATCCTGAAGGATGCCTGGAAAGCCGATGCAGAGCAGAGAATACAGACCAATTTTGCAAATGCCTCTTCCCTCATATCTGAAGCGATCGATTTATACAGCCGTCATGCAGACAAAGCGCAATCATTCAATACAGCCGGGGCAGCCTCTGAGTGCGCTGTAAAAGCTGTCGCCTATATTGAGAATTCGGAATATCTTCTCAAAGAGCTTGATGACGAAGTGCGTTCAGAACTTACAAATCAATTCTACGGGCTCAGACACAGCGCAAAGATCATAGAAGGTTGTACAGCCCCGGGTGAGAGTGAACGCACTGACGCATACCGTACCTGTCTGTCAGATGATGCAGAGTATGAGAAGTTCCTGAAGAAGCGTGAGGCGATCGTCGATCTTTTTCTTCTGTACAGAGATGACGCGGTACTTTGCAGGATGCTTGGGGATACGGGAAGTGCTCTCAGATTTTATGAGGAAGCGATGGGAGTTCCGGGAATTTCTGATGAAATGAGAGCGACAGTGGCAGATTTGGGAATCGGGATTAATAACAGGGAGGAGTCAAATTGAACAGGAAGAGTGATAAAGAAAGAAGAAGTTCGATAAAGAGGCGGGACAGGCGTGTAAAATGTCTGTTCTCTTCCGTACTGCTGGTCATTCTCCTGCTTTTAAATACGGAGGGGGCTTTTGCAGACGGGGAGATATTTCTGTACAGAGGCGAACTATATTCCCTGAGTTGTCTTATGAATCTCCGGGAGGATCAGGAATATGAGATCTTTATAGAAAACCCGGATATAGTAGGACTGGGAGAGAACGGAAAACAGATCGTTGCTGTCGCTGCCGGTACGAGTGAGGTGACTGTCAGCATCTCTAATCCTGATGCAGCCTATTCTTATGTTTTTGTCGTTTCAGAGTATGGCCGAACGGAACAGGAAGAATTTGATGAATACGGACAGATGGGAGAGGGAGAGGAATATGAGGCGCCGCAGGGGGATAGGAATTATTACGACATATCGGACGGGAGAGAGTACCTTCCCGAAGAAGGGATCCTGTCGGAGAGGAGTTCTGATACGGCTGAAGAGAGAAACGGATCGGAACCGGGTGGCGGTACTTCGGGAGAGAGGAATGCATCGGAACCGGGTGGCAGCACTTCCGTAGAGAGGAACGGATCGGAACCGGGTGGTGACACTTCCGGAGAGAGAGGTGTATCGGTACAGAGTGGTGACACTTACGAAGAGGGGAATGGATCGGAACAGAGGGGCAGCACCTTCGGAGACAGGAGCGTATCGGAAAGGTTCCCGGATACAATGGAGGAAAGACCTGATCCTGAGGAGGATATATCCGGCGTGGACGATTCGGAAAAGGACGGGACCTTTCGCAGGGAAGGGGGAAGACAAGTCATAGATGCACCGATTCATTTTGATCACGGCAGAGGACTGTATGACCTGGCGGTCCCGAAAGGATATACGCTCTGGATAAGCGCCACCGGCAGAGGGAAGATGACCGTGCTGTACGTGGGTTTCAGAGGTGTTCCTGTTCCGTATCATATCAGAGGGCGTATGATTTTCATACGATCAGATGACCTTCAGCGGGGATCCGGTACAATTCAGGTGGTGGCCGCGAACGAGGCAGGAAAAGTCTATACAATGAGCGATTACGGGATCTGCGTCTCCTGATGAGCTCTTTTGTTCTGTGACACAGAAGGTGTTTTACACTTTTAAATTCTTATGCTATACTGTTTTGATGAATATGCGTTAATCTCTTGAGGAGGTTCTTATGAAGAAGTCATCCAGCGGCAATGGGCTGTCGATCGCAATGATTTTGGTAGGAGTTCTTATTTTGGCAGCGTCCGGTATCCTGGTCGGAATGCAGGTGGGAAATGTCACAAGACAGAGTGCAATAGAAGCCAGCCTTGCCGAGAAGAAAGCTTATGAGGAGGCACTGGCCGCAGCTGAACATGAAGAAGCCATGAAAGCGCAGGCAGAGGCTGAAAAAGCAGCTCAGGAACAGGCGGTAACGATCACGCCATCGCCTATTCCCGACGATATCGTAGTGACTCCGGAGCAGCTTGCAGCTATGTCCGAAGCAATCAAAGGAGCCGGCACAGCGGCTACGTCCATGGTATTTTCCTACGCAGACGCTCAGAAAAATGCGGGTATATCTCTGAATATCGGAAATACTGCAGCGGATGGCACAACACCCGATGCTGCCGTGGCAGATCCGGCGGCACAGACCGCGACGGTGCAGACTCCCGCTGTGCCGAGGACGATATGTATCGATCCCGGACATCAGGCACAGGAGATGACTGATGAGGAACCGAACGGTCCGGGCTCCTCTGTGATGAAGCAGAAAGTGTCCAGCGGCACAACCGGTGAGTGGTCAGGCAAGGAAGAATACGAAGTCAATCTTGAGGTGAGCCTTAAGCTGCGGGACATTCTTGTATCCAGAGGCTATACGGTCGTGATGACCCGTGAGACTCATGATGTCACACTTTCCAATGTTGAGCGCGCACAGATCGCGACGACTGCAAATGCAGATATTTTCGTACGCATTCACTGCAACAGCGAAGATGTCAGTGATGTTGCCGGCGTTCTCTGCTACGGACCGGCCAGCGACAATCCGTATCTGACACCGGAAATAATTGACAACAGCCAGAGGCTCTGTGAAGTGCTCCGCGATAATCAGTGCGCGGTGACCGGACAGAAGGCTCTGAACAATTTATATCAGAATGATATGACCGGTATAAACTGGGCTACCATGCCGGTCTCGATCGTCGAAATGGGATTCATGAGCAATGAGACCGAAGACCTGTTCATTTCAAGCGATGAGGGCGAGAGCCAGATCGCCGAAGGACTGGCGAACGGTATCGATGCTTATTTCGCAGGGTAAACTATGTGGAGTACAGTATTATTTGACCTGGACGGAACCATATCGGACTCCGCCGAGGGAATTACCAGAAGTGTTCAGTACGCTCTGGAAAAGGAATTTGGAATAATCAGACAGCCGGAGGAACTTCTTGAATTTGTCGGTCCGCCGCTCAAGGAGCAGTTCATGCTTTATACCGGGTGTGATGAGGAGATGGGGGAAAAGGCAGTCTGGCGATACCGTGAGAGGTACAAGCCTGTCGGTATATTTGAAAACAGACTTTATCCGGGTATTCCCGAGCTGTTGAAGCAGCTCTGCGATGAGAACTTTACGATTGCCCTGTCATCTTCAAAACCGGAAGCTTTCTGCAGACAGATCCTGGAAGCCTTTCATATAGACCAGTACTTTACAGTCATATGCGGCAGTGATATGGATGGAAAGCACACCGATAAGGCTGAGGTGATCGAACAGACGATACATCGGCTGGGAGCAGACCATATCCGGGATGAAATCGTTCTGGTAGGTGACCGCAGGTATGATATCATCGGTGCCAGACAGTGCGGTATATCTTCGATCGGCGTATCGTTCGGATACGGGAGCCGTGAGGAACTGGAACAGGAATGGCCGGATTGTATTGTCGATACGGTGACGGAACTCAGAAATGTTCTGATCGGTCAGGCAAGAGCGGGAAGACGGGCAGAATCTCCCTATTCACCGGAAGGAAGAGCGGCCAGGCGCAAAGCAGACGGCAGTCCTGTCTTCAAGTTGTGGAGACTCTGTTACCCGATTCTTCTTCACTTCGGAATATCGAATCTGGTCATGATCCTGGCCATGTATACAGCTGTCCTTTTATCGGCCGGAATGGGGATCCTGGGGGCGGATCCTCTTGAAAAAGCAATGGAGCAATCAGTCCTTCTGACCGGTATTGCAGATGCGGTCGTAATACCGGCGGCATGGCTGTTCTTTAATTCCGACAGAAAAAAACGAGCCGCCTCGAAATTTGATGAGAGGATATTGCAGAAGAACATATTCGGTGTTCCCGAAATTATCGGAATAATTGTTATTTCCATCGGCTGCTCGATGGTGATCAATTTGCTGATCGCGATGCTTCCTATTCATGATAAGGTCTATGAAGAGACCGCCGAGGTGTTCTTCCGAAATACAGGATTAATAACGCAGCTTGTAGTGATCGGAATACTCGCTCCGATCTCGGAGGAATTTATCTTTCGGGGATTGATCTTCAGAAGAGGAAGAGATTATTTCGGGTTCGTGCTCGGAGCACTTTTTTCCGCCCTCTCTTTCGGTATTTATCATGGAAATCTGACGCAGGGCATATTTGCCTTTATTATGGGAATGTTGTTCTGTGTCCTGTATGAACATTACGGGACTCTGTGGGCTCCGATCGCTGCCCACATGGCCAACAATCTATTTGCGACTCTGGAAAATTCCGTTTTCTCCAAGTTCAGTGTCCCGAATCTTGCCTACATTCTGTTCACGATTGTGATGGCCGGTGCCGCAGCTATCTGCCTCTATCTGGTGATACGCAAAGAACCGAGGGTCAACGGCCTGTAGGATGAAAGGGAAAAGACCCGGGAAAACAGGTCAAAAATGGGTAAATACAGCGAAAATGAAGCAGTGTTGTTCTTGCACTGCTTCTTTTTTAGTGGTATACTTCAAAGGTCGCTTAAAAATCACATATGTGAATTCCGGCATTCGGTGCCCAAGGGTCTTGCCGGTAAGAAGCATATGGGTGGAAAAACCAAAACAAAGGAGATTATGAAAATGAGCGTTATTTCCATGAAGCAGCTGCTCGAAGCAGGCGTCCATTTCGGACATCAGACAAGACGTTGGAACCCCAAGATGAAGCCGTATATCTACACAGAGCGTAACGGCATCTACATCATTGACCTTCAGAAATCTGTCGGTATGGTCGATGATGCTTACAACGCAGTTGTAGACATCGTAAAAGACGGCGGCAAGATCCTCTTCGTAGGAACGAAGAAGCAGGCTCAGGACGCGATCGCAACCGAGGCTGCACGCTGCGGTATGTACTATGTTAACGAAAGATGGCTCGGCGGTATGCTGACGAACTTTAAGACGATCCAGAGCCGTATTGCCCGCATGAAAGAGATCGAGGCCATGGCCGAAGACGGAACATTTGAAGTTCTTCCGAAGAAGGAAGTCCTTCAGCTGAAGAAAGAGCTTGAGAAGCTGCAGAAGAATCTTGGCGGTATCCGCGAGATGAAGAAGCTTCCGGATGCTATTTTTATTGTTGACCCGAAGAAAGAGCGTATCTGTGTACAGGAAGCTCATACCCTGAATATTCCGCTGATCGGTATCTGCGACACGAACTGCGATCCGGAAGAGCTTACTTACATCATCCCGGGCAACGATGATGCTATCCGTGCCGTAAAGCTTATCGTTTCCAAGATGGCAGACGCTGTTATCGAGGCGAACCAGGGCCTTATGGAAGCAGATGCTTCCGAAGTACCGGCTGACGGCTATACAGCTTATCCGGATGATGAGCCTGAAGCTTAAGGCGATAGTCTGATCGAAAGTAGGTTAAAAAAAAGGGCGGCATAGGAATATGCCGATTGACAGAATACATAGAATACCGGTTTTGTGTATGGAGGAGGAAAAATATTATGGCTGCTATAACAGCAAAAATGGTTAAAGAACTTCGCGAGCAGAGCGGCGCAGGCATGATGGACTGCAAGAAGGCTCTTACAGCAACCGATGGCGATATGGAGAAGGCTATCGATTTCCTCAGAGAGAACGGAAAGATGAAGGCAGCTAAGAAAGCTGACCGTATCGCTGCAGAAGGTCTCTGCTACGCAGTAGTATCCGCAGACGAGAAGACAGGTGTTGCAGTTGAAGTTAACTCTGAGACAGATTTCGTCGCTAAGAATGAGAAGTTCCAGAATTTCGTAGCAACAGTTGCAGATCAGGTCATGAACAATGATGTAGCTGATGTCGATGCACTCAAGGCTTCCACAATGGCTGACGGCAAGACGGTTGAAGAACTCCTTACAGAGGAGATCGCAACAATCGGCGAGAACATGAAGATTCGTCGTTTTGCCAAGGTCGTTGAAGAAAACGGTTTCGTAGCTTCCTATACACATATGGGCGGAAAAATCGTTGTTCTTGTAGACGTTGAGTCTGACGTTGTCAATGACGCTGTCAAAGAAATGGCTAAGAACGTTGCTATGCAGGCAGCAGCTATGCGTCCGCAGTATTGCTCCCGCAATGAGATCGGTGACGACTTCCTGGCTAAGGAAAAGGAAATTCTTCTTGCCGCAGCTAAGAATGAGAAGCCGAATGCTCCGGAGAAGGTCATCAACGGTATCGTTATGGGCCGTCTGAACAAAGAGCTCTCTGAGATCTGCCTCCTTGATCAGGTCTATGTAAAGGCAGAGGACGGCAAGCAGTCTGTTGCGAAGTATGTTGCACAGGTAGCTAAAGAGAATGGTGCTAAGATCGCTGTCAAGGGATTTGTTCGTTTTGAGACAGGTGAAGGCCTTGAGAAGAAGTCCGAAGACTTCGCTGCTGAGGTCGCTGCACAGCGCAAGGGTTGATTCATTGCATAAAGTTGCATTGGTCATATAAGGATTAAATTAGAGATGCTGTCGTATTAAGACTTTGTAAAACTTAATGCGACAGCTTTTTTGCTATATGAAGGGAGATGTATATGAATGATTCCGGACGGAAAGAGTTGATTTTGTACCTGAGGGTATTCGATGTCATTCTTTTTATTATGTTCGTAGTGTTCGGTATAGTGGGAATCATTACACTTGCTGTCGTGGGTATTCCCGGTATCATGTTCATCATTCCTGCCTGTCTTGCTTTTTCCTATTGGCTGGGAAAATACAGAGCTGCCGACACGCTCATAAAGGAAATCGAGGATAACGGTAAAATGAGAGAGCTTACCGAGGATTTTCATAATGGAGAGAGATTCTTTAACGGACGTGTCATCTGCGGCAGAACGTATCTGATGAGCAGAGGTGCCGGTCTCATCCTGCAGACAGAAGATATCATAAAAATATATCCGTATAACAGAAAAAACGGGTTTGCGGGGGATACACGCATGCTGAGAGCCGAGATGGCAGACGGAAAAAAGCATGATCTCACATTTCTCAGCATGAAAGGAAAAAATGAAGAGGATGTGAAGAGACTGATCTCGACAATAGAGCACTTTCATGAAAGGGAGGAGAAGCATGAAATATGACTTTACTACGATTATGGATCGCAGGGGAAAAGATGCCATTGCGGTAGATGCAATCGGGAGCGGTGTCGGGTTTGCCGTGGCTCCGGGAGCGCCGAAAGACGGATTTTCTCCCATTCCGATGTGGGTCGCGGATATGAATTTTCCGACAGTTCCGACCATCATCTCTACTGTCAGGGAAAGACTTGAGCATCCTGCATACGGATATTTCTCTCCCTCGGACGAATATTATAATTCCATTATCCGCTGGCATGAGACCAGAAATCATGTGACGGGACTGGAGAAGAAATATATAGGATATGAGAACGGGGTCCTTGGATGTGTGTGTTCCGCTATTTCCGCTTTTACGGCACCGGGCGAAAAAGTACTGCTTCACAGTCCTACGTATATAGGCTTTACGCATTCCCTTGAGGATACAGGAAGGAGTGCCGAACTGAGCCCGCTTGTGAGGGATGAGGATGGTGTCTGGAGGATGGATTATGAGGATATGGACAGGCGGCTGAAGCGGGAACATATCCATCTGGCTGTCTTCTGCAGTCCGCATAACCCCTGCGGAAGGGTATGGGAGCCCTGGGAAATCAAGAAGGCTATGGAGATCTACAGGGATAACGATTGTATTGTTGTCTCGGATGAGATCTGGTCCGACATCCTGCTGAACGGGAACAGACACACTCCGACGCAGAGTGTGAGCGAGGATGCCAGACACAGGACGATCGCTGTGTATGCACCGAGCAAGACATTTAATCTGGCGGGGCTTATCGGCAGTTATCATATAATTTACGACGATTACCTGCGGGACAGAGTCAGAAGGACAGCGGCAGTGAGCCATTATAATGCTATGAATGTCCTCTCCATGCATGCGCTGATCGGCGCTTATAAACCTGAGGGATATGAGTGGGTGGATGAACTTTGTGAAGTCCTCTCTGCAAATATCAATTATGCCTATGACTTTATTCTTGAAAACTTTCCGGGTGTATCCGCAGCAAAGCCGGAAGGAACATATATGATGTTCCTTCACTGTGAGGATTATTGCCGTGAGGCCGGAATTACGATCGACGAGTTGATCAAAAGGGGATGGGATGCAGGTGTTGCCTGGCAGCAGGGAGCTCCGTTCCATGATCCATGGGCTATCCGTATGAATTTTGCTCTTCCGAAAAGCCTGGTAGAGGAAGCTATGAACCGCCTGAAGAAATATGCATTCACTTAATAACTCAAACTTCCCACTTCGTGATAGAGTTGCTGGCGATATCATTTATAATGCAATCGTCGCGGCTTCGTATCGCGGCCGGTACTTTGAATTTTCAAGTGCAAACGCAGAAAATTCATTAGTACCGCTGCCAGCGAGACGGGAGCGGAAGCGTCCCGACGATGCATTTTATAATGATAAGCCAGCTTCGGATAATCATGTGGGAAGTTTTAGTTAATAAGTGTTCCTGACCGTAGAATAGAACCCCGGCCGTCTGTGATCCAGACAGATGAGCCGGGGCTGCTTTTGTTGTTTTTTTTATGCAATTATGTCCCTTAAGTTATTTGCTGAGTGTGATAGGTGAAGAGGGACCTCCTATACCGGCTCTGCCGAGAGCGGACGGTATTTCCTGCATCAGAGAGAAGTAGCATGCCCAGTAATCCGCAGAAGCTGTCCACGCGCGTACGGTGTATGTGAGACCGCCGGGGACTCCTTCGAGAGGCGCGGCGAACGGAGCAGGATCCTTGAGTACTTTTTCATTATTCTCCAGGACCGAAAGAATGACTTCCCTTACTTTTGCTATGTCGTATGATCCGGCAATATTGAAAGAGAGATCTACGCGTCGTGTCGGTTCGCTGGAGTAATTGACGACATTCGCTCCTGTAAGAGCGCTGTTGGGAACGGTTATTTTCCGGTTATCCGTTGTGATAATGACCGTGTAGAAGAGATTGATCTCCCTTACCACACCTTCCACTCCGGATGCCGAAATGTAATCACCCACTCCGCAGGGCCGGAAGACGAGGAGCATAATTCCGCCGGCGAGATTCCCGAGAGCACCCTGCAGTGCCAGACCGACAGCAACGCCGCAGGAAGCGATCACTGCTACGATGGAAGCCATCGGAACACCGAGAATGCCGATGATCGAGACCACGAGAAGGACATAAAGCGCGATTCTCACGGCATTCATGAAGAAGGTAGCGGCGGTCGGGTCGAATGAGGCCATCATTTTTCCCTTTTTCAACAGGCTCATCAACTTATTGATGATAATCCTGCCGATAATAAATACGATGAGTGCCAGGATGAGCTTTCCTCCGGCATTGGTGCCGAGCTCAATAGCTTTGTCTAAAAACTGCTGCATGAAACCACCTCATTTCTAAGAAATATTCCGGAAAGAACCGGTATTATAGGTATATAGTATCATTGTTCAAAGGAATTAGAAAAAAGAAAATGCCTGGATCTGAAGATTTGTGAAAATATAATAGATTCATTATACATGTTCCTGAAAGAGGGTTTATTTTTATTTTATCGGTGTATACTTGAGAAACAAATCTTCTGATGATATACTATCATAATATGTCCCAACATAATAAATACTGACATGTCGGGCAAAATATGATTATAGTGGGAGCTGGTATGAGACGAATTGCAAGCCTTTTTTTTATGCTTGTATTGACCGGAACGCTCTTTCTTTCCGGCTGTGGGAGCGGAGATATAAACAGTAATACTCAAGCGGAACTTGTCTATCGCTTTTCCCGTTCGGCGGCAGGTGATGCAAAGCTTATGTCTGATAAAATATTAATGACCTGTATTAACAGAAAACTGATCGCGTTGAATTTTGAGACGGGCGAGGTCGTGAATACAGAGATCGAAGCAGACTGGCTCAGCGTCCTGCCCGAGGAAAACCTTGTTATTTATACGACACATCATTACGAGCTTGGCATCGTACATATGAATGAAAACGGCACGGTCAGAGACCAGAAAATTGTCCTGACCAATGACTCGGCGGATTTTATGATCGATCCGGCGGTCATAAAAGTTGATGATATGTATTATCTGACCCTGACTTTTCTGAACGGGAATATGAATGTTTCATCAGAAGAAGAACAGAACGGGCAATATACGATCAACTGCTATTGCACCAGAGATTTTAACAGAATAGAATATTTGAGTCAGGTCACCAGTGAAGAACGCAATCTGGAAGACGTCAAGCTTGCCAGTAATAACGGGATGCTGTATCTCGTATATGAAAAAGAATCCAGAGACAGGGCGAATTCTTCTATAATGGTAAGTATTTCCGAAGATATGGGAAGAAGCTGGAATCCGCCGGATACTTTGCTTGACTGTGTGGCTGATCAGGAGCCTGCCGGTCTTGTAAAGACTGAAGAAGGATGGAACCTGTATTACAGCTCGGATATCGCGAGTCCGGGTTCATCCTACGACGGGGCATCAGCATATGTCGCGAAACTGGCTGAAGATCTGAAGGTCATTGAGCAGGATATTCTCATTGATCTTGCGGTTCCGAAAACAGATGAGTCGGTAGAATATAAGATGGGCGGGATTCTTCTGTACAGTGTAGAGAGCTTCAATGACCGCACCTATTATGCTTATTCCGAGGATCATGCCAGTGCGGACAATCTCTGCGTATCAGCTTCAATCATTTCAGAGAAATGATCATTAAAGCATAGAATACGGGCAATATACCGGTCAGCAAATGCCGGCAAGATTACAGGAAGGAGAATGAATATCATGGCACAGCAGCATGATGACATCGAAGAAAGAAGAAGACGGAAGAAACGTCGGGAGGAAAGGCGCAGAAGACAGAGAAGGCAGGCGTTGATCGCCAGGGCTGTTATTCTGGGCATGCTTGTAGCTATTCTGGTGGTCATCATTATTATTGCGACCAATATCGGAAGAAAACGCGGTTCCGGTAAATCGGAAGAGAGTTCAGGGAATGTCGAAACGACTGTGAATGAAGGCACTGAGGAGCTCTCTGCGGAAAGCAAAGCGGATGAGCCTGAGGCACCGGCGGTTTCTTATGCGGCGGCAAATGCCGATCTGACGACAAAAGAAGGGGTCCTGGATTATGCAAGGCTGCAGGCTGCTCAATATGATTATGATGGAGCAATTGCCACCATTCAGTCTTTCGCAGGATATGAATCAGACGGTGATCTGACAGCGGAAATCAATAATATCACAACGGCGAAAAATAATTGTACAGCCGTCGAGGTATCGACAACGCCTCATGTTTTCTGGCATTCTCTGATCAATGATTCACGCGGACTTATTGCTTCCGATACGTGTACGGAAGAGAGAGTGGAGAAAAATAATAAGGCGATGACGACTGTAGCTGAATTTAACGGCATGGTCAACGATCTGTATAACGCCGGCTATGTTATTATCAGTCTGGATGACCTTATTACGAAGACGACCAATGCCGATGGCAGTGTCACGATTTCCAAAAATACAAATCTTTATCTTCCCTCTGATAAGAAACCCCTTATTATGTCGGAAGATGATCTGAGCTACTATCATTCGTACGGTGAGAACGGAGCGCAGGGATATGCTGACCGTCTTGTTCTCGATGAAAACGGAGAAGTAAAATGTCTTTTCACGGATACGGACGGAGAGACGAAGATCGGTGATTATGACATGGTACCCCTTATTGACACCTTTATTAAGGAGCATCCTGATTTCTCCTATCACGGAGCGAAACCGACTGTCGCTCTTACCGGTTATAACGGTATTTTCGGATATCGCACCAATGATTATTACAAGGAAGGTCCTGAGAGTGCCAACCTGGGAGAAGCTCAGAAGAATTTCCTTCTCGCTCATCCGGAATACGACTATGACACGGATGTTGCCGAGGCGACGAAGATCGCGGAGGCCATGAAAGCCAACGGCTGGACATTTGCAAGCCATACGTACGGTCATATCAACGCAACGGATGCTACGGCGGAGAAGCTGCAGGCTGATCATGAAAGGTGGAAGATCGCTGTTGAAAAGTGTATAGGAAAGACGAACAAGATCATCTTCGCGTTCGGCGCGGATATCGGACCCGTCATGGGTTATACGGCGGATAATCCCAAGTTCACGTACTTCAAGGATCAGGGATTTGATATCTTCTGCAATGTTGACGGAAATATCGGATGGACGGAATTCGGGACGAACTATGTGAGGACCGGACGAGTAGCGCTGGACGGCGTAAGTATGTATAACGCGATCACGCCGGGGACTCCGTCGCATGAGACATATTCCTATGATTTTGATGTTCTGGGTATTTATGATGTCGCCTCGCTCTTTGATCCGAACCGTACTCCTGCGTATTGTATAAGTGAATCTTAAAAAGCAAAAGATAGACGGCGGATAGAGAGAAGCTGTCCTAAAAAGTGATTCCCGGCGGAATGAAAAGTTCCGCCGGGAAAAATTTGAAAAAAATTCAAAAAACTCTTGCCTAAATCTTCCTTAGATGTTAAGATAATCAAGTCGCAGGACATGGCCGGTTGGTCAAGCGGTTAAGACGCCGCCCTCTCACGGCGGAAACAGGGGTTCGATTCCCCTACCGGCTATTAAACCCGAGGATTTAATCCCCGGGTTTTTTATTTTTCTGTACCGACTGATATATTGTGATGTGAAAACCATCGTGTTAAAATAAATCTGCAGAACATTCCTGATTTCTTGTGGAGGTATTAAAAATGAGTAATGTAAAAGTTGTCGAGCCGATCGAAGGCCTTGCGTTCCTTTCTCTCAGGACCATGGATGGAAATATGGTGGATATCCCGCTGTCTTACTTACAGGATATAACCGGTCCGTTCATCAAAGAATTCAAATTATATCTGACAGGAGCAAAGAACGACGGTCATATGGTGCTTGCTGTTTCCGGCAAGGAGGGAAAATTCCTTGTAATCTCCGATGAAGAGAAATCATATGTTATCAATGAGGCTACAGAAGAGCTGACAGTCTGTCCGGCTACCGCGAAGGATATAATTAAAGCCTGTATACGCAACTTTGTTGACTATCTTGATACCTGGGCCAATTTCGATATTAAAGATGAACCGGGCAATTCCGTCAGCTATACAAGGGATTTTGCCGATCGAAAAGGCCTGATTGAATCAGCGGAAGATGAGATCAATCCGTTTCTGATTCCAAAGAAATAAACAGCATCATCCTTAAGGGGCCGTTGCACCGGGATTAGATGTCATAACGAACTGTTGCAGACTGTATAATCATATATCTGCAATGTTCCGTTATGGCATTGCCCTGTGTGACGGCCCCTTTTTCGCTTTTCTCATCGTTTCTGTCAGACAGGGAAGAAGACGTATTTTGGACTTCACAAACATTCGTTCGTGTGATATAATGCAAAACTCAGGGGGTACGCATACATGACGAAAAAATCAAATTACGACGAAAGCAGCATTCATGTACTCGAAGGTCTCGAAGCTGTTCGAAAGCGTCCTGGGATGTATATAGGCAGCACATCCAGAAAAGGTCTGAACCATCTGATCTACGAAATCGTTGACAACGCCGTGGATGAACATCTGGCGGGTTTTTGCGACAGGGTAGAGGTCACACTTGAAGAGGACGGATCCTGCACGGTCTCTGACAACGGAAGAGGAATTCCTGTCGGTATGCATGAAAAGGGCATTCCGGCGGAACGTCTGGTCTATACGACTCTCCATGCCGGGGGCAAGTTCGATAATGACGCCTATAAGACTTCAGGAGGTCTGCACGGTGTGGGATCGTCAGTCGTCAATGCGCTCTCTACCTATCTCGATGTGAAGGTCAGACGCGACGGTGCGATCCATCACGATCATTATACACAGGGAAAGCCCGATCTGGATCTTGTGAACGGACTTCTACCGATCCTCGGCAGAACGAAGGAGACCGGGACTACGGTAAACTTTATGCCTGACCCTGAAATATTCGAAGTGACCAGATTTTCTGCGACGGAAGTCAAATCGCGGCTTCATGAGACCGCTTATCTCAATCCGGGTCTTACGATCCTGTTCAGAGACAGAAGGAAGGATAAGGGAGAGGAGAGGATTTTCCATGAACCGGATGGGATCGTCGGATTCGTGAGGGAAATGAATCGAAACTCGGAATGCCTTACCGAACCGGTCTATTTTCGCGGCTCGGACGAAGGAATACAGGTGGAGATAGCTATCCAGTATGTCAACGAGTTCCATGAAAGTGTTCAGGGATACTGTAATAATATTTTCAATGCGGACGGAGGTACACATCTTACCGGATTCAAGACCGCTTTTACGCAGGTCATGAATGCCTATGCCAGAGAGCTGGGAATCCTCAAGGAAAAAGATTCCAACTTTACCGGTGCTGACATCCGGAACGGTATGACAGCCGTAATTTCCGTCAAGCATCCGAACCCTCGCTTTGAAGGTCAGACGAAGACCAAACTCGATAATCCGGATGCCTCGCGTGTCGTGGCAAAAATCGTTGCGGAGGAGGCTCCGCATTATTTTGACCGGAATCTGGATACCCTGAAGACAGTTCTCGGATGTGCAGAAAAATCCGCCCGGATCAGAAAGACAGAAGAGAAGGCGAAGACGAATCTTCTCGTAAAACAGAAGTATTCTTTCGACACGAACGGAAAACTGGCCAACTGCATAAGCAGGGACGCCTCAAAATGCGAGATCTTTATCGTTGAGGGAGATTCCGCGGGGGGATCTGCCAAGACGGCACGGGATCGCAATTATCAGGCAATACTTCCTATCAGAGGAAAGATCCTCAATGTGGAAAAAGCAAGTATTGATAAAGTTCTTGCAAATGCCGAGATCCGTACAATGATCACAGCATTCGGCTGCGGATTCTCCGAGGGATACGGGAATGACTTTGATATCAGCAAATTGAGATATGATAAGATCATTATCATGGCCGATGCCGATGTTGACGGGGCGCATATAGGGACGCTTCTTCTTACGCTGTTTTACCGATATATGCCGGAGCTTATCAGTGAAGGGCATGTATATATCGCTATGCCTCCTCTTTACAAGGTCATGCCGGCCCGCGGCGAGGAGGAGTATCTTTACGATGACAAGGCACTGGAGAAATACAGGAAACAGCATGCCGGCGAAAAGTTCACTCTTCAGAGATATAAAGGTCTCGGCGAGATGGATCCCGATCAGCTCTGGGAGACGACATTGAACCCGGATTCCAGAATGCTTCGAAGAATAGAAATCGGAGATCCGAGACTTTCGTCGGACATCACGGAGATCCTTATGGGCACGGATGTCCCTCCGCGCAGAGAGTTCATCTATGAACATGCTACGGATGCAGAATTGGATGTTTGATTTATAGAAAGATATAAAAGCAGCAGAGACGGAACAGCGCTGACCAGACAGGGGGTGTACAGAATTTGAAGAAAAAGGGTGACAGTATAATGGAGAACACCCGAAAGACCGATCACGAGGTCCGGATCATCCGGACTGATTACTCGGAGATAATGCAGCAGAACTACATTGATTATGCCATGTCGGTCATTGTCTCCAGAGCTCTTCCGGATGTGCGCGACGGACTGAAGCCGGTTCAGCGAAGGGTACTCTATGATATGTATGAGCTGGGGACAAGATATGACCGGCCGTACAGAAAATCCGCCCGTATCGTCGGTGATACGATGGGTAAATATCATCCGCACGGGGATACTTCCATATATGATTCTCTGGTCGTAATGGCACAGACATTCAAGAAAGGGCAGGTCCTCGTAGACGGTCACGGAAATTTCGGATCGATAGAAGGGGACGGGGCCGCAGCCATGCGATATACGGAAGCGCGGCTGATGAAGATCACGCAGGAAGTTTTTCTTGCGGACCTTGATAAGGATGTCGTGAATTTTATCCCGAATTTCGATGAAACGGAAAAGGAGCCGTCTGTCCTTCCGGTCAGGATCCCGAATATTCTCGTCAATGGGTCGGATGGCATCGCTGTCGGAATGGCAACGTCTATTCCGCCGCATAATCTCGGAGAAGTCATCGATGCCGCGATTGCCTATATAAGAAACAATGATATCACGGACCGAGATTTGCTCGCAAAACTTCACGGACCGGATTTTCCTACAGGCGGTATTATTGTTAATAAGGATGATCTGCCGAAAATCTATGAAAACGGTTCCGGGAAGCTGCGTGTGAGAGGAAGAACCGTCGTTGAGAAAACAAAAGGCGGTCGTCAGCAGATCGTAGTCACCGAGATTCCCTATACCATGATCGGAAGCGGGATAGGAAAGTTCCTGAATGATGTCGCTTCCCTCGCGGAATCAAGAGTGATCACGGATATTACGGATATATCCAATCAGTCTTCAAAGGAAGGCATCCGTATCGTTATCGAACTCAAGAAGGGGGCTGACGCTGAACAGATCAGGAATATTCTCTACAAGAAGACGAAACTGGAAGATACTTTTGGTGTCAACATGCTTGTCGTATCGGACGGCAGACCGGAGACGATGTCACTGAGAAGGATCTTTGAGGCATTTACCGAGTTCCGTTTTGAACTTGCGAACCGGAAATATGCCAATCTTCTTGCCCGGGATCTCGAGAAGAAGGAGATCGAGGAAGGACTGATCGAGGCCTGTGACGTCATAGATCTGATCATTGAGATCCTGAGAGGGTCCAGAGACCAGAAGATGGCAAAGGACTGTCTTATTTACGGCCGGACGGAGGGAATCCGATTCAGGCTGAAAAAGAGTCAGAAGCTTGCGTCTCAGCTTCGATTCACGGAACGTCAGGCGCAGGCGATCCTCGATATGCGCCTTTCGAAGCTGATCGGCCTTGAACTGGAAGCCCTCATCAGACAGCATGAGGAGACGATGGCCAGGATCGAGAGATATCGAAAGCTTCTGAATGATTATGATGAGATGTCTGCCGATATCATCGGGGAACTTGAGCGGATACGCGGGGAATTTGCCGTTCCGAGAAGAACGACGATTGAAAATGCGGACGAGATCGTTCTTGTGGAGAAACAGACGGCTGAGGAAGAAGTGGTATTTGCCATGGACCGTTTCGGCTACGTCAAAACACTGGATGCTTCCGTGTACGAGAAGAATGCGGAGGCTGTCACGGCAGACAATGTCTATGTGTTCCGCGTCATGAATACGGATAAGATCTGTATTTTTACCGATACCGGGAAAATGCATACCGTCAAGGTCCTGGATATCCCGCAGAAAAGGTTAAGAGATAAAGGGATCCCTGTCGATAATGTCAGCAATTTCAGCAATAAGACGGAGAATATCATATGGATCAGTCCTCTTCGCCAGGTCGGAGAATCCAGAATATTCTTTGTGACGAAGAAAGGATATGTAAAGCTGACAGCCGGGGGCGAGTTCATCAGTTCTGTCCGAACCGTATTGGCGACAAAGCTTCAGGACGATGATCAGGTCATTCTGGCAGCTCCGGCGGATACGATGGATACGGTGGTCCTGCTCACGGAGAAAGGATTCAGTTTAAAGTTTGCGCTCTCTGAAGTATCCGAACTGAAGAAGAGTGCTCTCGGGCTGAAGGGAATAAAGCTCGGCGAGGACGATTACGTAAAGAATGCATATCTGCTGGGAGGCAACGGAGAGTTCACCATCGATTATAACGGGAAGAAGCTTTCACTGAATCGTCTGAGGACCGCAAAGCGCGGCGGCAAGGGGACTCGCCGCAGTTGAGTCGGAAAACGGACAAAGGCGTAACTTAAGCGGGACTTTGACAAAAGGTGTTGCAAAATAAACAGTATGGTGCTATAGTAACAAAGGTAATAGATGTTAAGTTTCAGGAGCGGGCTAAAGCCCGCTCCTCACTTTTGCCGTTAATCTGATAAGAGTAAAAAGGATTAAAATTGAGTAAGAAAAGTGTTATTGAAGATAAGGCATGGGATCTGCTCGTCAAGGTCTCGGAAGAACTGGGACTTATCCCGGTCGATGCGGAATATGTAAAGACGGGCGGAGATTACAACCTTCTGCTGTATGTTGACAAAGAAGGCGGCGTTGGGATCAATGAATGCGAGGCGTGCAGCCGCGCGATCGATCCGCTTCTGGATGAGGAGGATTTTATTCCTGATGCATACACTCTCATCGTCAGTTCTCCCGGACTCGGACGGGTTCTTAAACGTCCCAGAGACTTTGAATTTGCCATGGGTAAAGAAGTGGAAGTCCGGCTGTATAAGGCAGTGGACGGTGAGAAAGAATTCACCGGTATTCTGAAGAGTGCCGATGGAAAAACGATCATCATTGAATCGGAAGATAAGGAATATGAGTTCGGAAAAACAGACATTTCGCTGATTCGTCTTGCATTTGTCTTTTAAAATATATTATTAAACGGTCCCTTAAGGCGGGCCCTGAACAGATGGAGGAAACATTAAATGAATACCGAATTAAAAGAGGCAATGGAACTGCTTGAAAAAGAGAAGGGCATCAGCAAGGCATCTCTGATCGAATCAATCGAGCTTTCTCTTATGCAGGCCTGCAAGACAAATTTCGGGAAGACTGACAATATCAGCATTTCTGTCGATCCTGAGACCTGTGAGTTCTCCGTGACAGCAGAGAAGGAAGTAGTGGAGAATGAGGAAGATATTGTGGATTCTACCCTTCAGGTCACGGTGGCAGAAGCCAGAAAAACGGATCCCTCAGCGGAAGCCGGCGATATTATTACGATTGATATTAATTCCAAGAATTTCGGCCGAATAGCTACTCAGAATGCAAAAAATGTCATTCTTCAGCGCATCCGCGAGGAAGAGAGGAACGTCGTATTCAACCAGTACAACAGCAAGATCCGCCAGGTGGTCTCCGGCGTCGTCTCCAGACAGCAGGGAAGGGCGTTCACGATCAATCTCGGCAAGGCAGATGCTCTTCTCAGCGAGAACGAGCAGGTCAAATCCGAGAAATTTGTCCCCACGGACCGCATTAAGGTATATGTTCTTGACGTAAAGAATAATACAAAAGGACCGAAGATCCTGGTATCCAGGACACATCCTGAGCTGGTCAAAAAGCTGTTCGAAGAGGAAGTGACCGAGATCCGTGAAGGTGTCGTTGAAATCAAGGGCATTTCACGTGAGCCGGGATCCAGGACTAAAATGGCTGTTTACTCAAACAATCCGGATGTTGATGCCGTCGGTGCCTGTGTCGGTATGAACGGCAGCCGCGTAACAGCCGTTGTCAATGAACTTCGCGGAGAAAAAATAGATATTATCGCATGGAATGAAAATCCTGCCATATTGATTGAAAATGCTCTCAGTCCGGCCAAGGTCGTTTCCGTGGAAGCCAATCCTGATGAGCATGCAGCCAAGGTCATTGTTCCGGATTATCAGCTTTCGCTGGCAATCGGCAAGGAGGGACAGAACGCCAGACTCGCTGCGCGTCTGACAGGATATAAGATTGATATCAAGTCCGAGACACAGGCTAAAGCAGCGGGCAGCTTTAATCGTATGTATCAGGATGACTTAAATGAAAACGTCGACCTTTTAGATGAATCGGGAGAGATGAATGGCCGGGACCTTATCGACGACATTGAAGAAGAAACCACAGCGGACCTGTCTGGGCTGCAGGGTGGCGAAGAATAAAAACGAATTGATTCGTGTTGTCCGCACACCGGAAGGACAGATAAAAATAGATCTGACGGGAAGAGCGAACGGGCGGGGCGCATATCTCTGCAGAAATCCTGAATGTCTGAAGAAAGCCCTGAAGAGTAAAGCACTTGCCAGGTCGCTGAAAACAGAGATCCCGGAGGAAATAGGGCAGGCACTGGAAAAGGAGATTACCGATGAATAAAGAGAAGGTATGGACTTATCTGGGATTTGCCGCAAAAGCCGGAAAGGCTCCTTCCGGAGAATTTCAGACAGAGAATGCAGTGAAACAGAGGAAAGCCAGAGTCGTCATACTGGCCGGAGATGCGTCAGAAAACACGAAAAAACAATTTATCAATATGTGTGCGCATGCCGATATTCCGTGTTTTATCCTGGGGGATAAGGAGACACTGGGGCATGCGATCGGAAAAGAATTCAGATCCTCCTGCGCGATTACGGATACAAATCTGGCAGAGGCATTTTTAAAGAGTATGAGGGAAGACAGGTAAAAGGAGATAGGAATGGCAAAAATCAAAGTTCACGAACTTGCAAAAGAAGTAGGAGCGGACAGAAAGGCGGTCATTGAGTATCTGCGTGCGAAAGGATATGAGACAATGACAGCGGTCAGTGCCGTACCTGACGGAGAAGTGGAGAATGTTCGTTCCAGATTCGGCTCGGGTAAGACCGCGGGAGCAGCCGATTTTTCAGGTATTTCCACTGTCAGGAATGATGAAAATCCCGCGGAAGAAGGACCAAAGAAAAAGTCGAAAGGTATCGTGCGTGTATTTCGTGCGCAGAACACGGCAGGTACTGCTCAGAAAAAGGTGAAAAGCGATACGACGGAAGCGTCGGCAGAAGTGAAGAAAGCAGAGCCGGCTGAAAAAGCGCCGGAATCAGCAGCACCGGTCTCGGCAGGCAAGGCAGGTGCAGAGGCTGTTCAGGAAGCCGGGAAAGCTGAGAGCTCCGTTCAGAAAGCACCGTCTGAAACTGCACCTGTTTCAAATGCAGGCACTCAGGATACCAGAAATATAAGAGAAAATACGGAGACCCGAAGGGATAGCACCGCCGGCAGACCTCAGGGAACAAGAAATGCAGACAGCCGTATGCAGGGCGCTCCCGGAAACCGCAGAGGTCCTTCGAGAGACGGATCCTATACAGCAGGCAGCCGCACACAGGGCGGAGCACGCGATCAGCGGGGAACTTCTGAGAGACGTCCGTATAACCGTGACGGTCAGAACCAGGGCGAGAGACGTCCGTATAACCGCGACGGTCAGAACCAGGGCGAGAGACGTCCGTATAACCGCGACGGCCAGAATCAGGGCGAGAGACGTCCGTATAACCGTGACGGTCAGAACCAGGGCGAGAGACGCCCGTTTGGCCGCGACGGTCAGAATCAGGGCGAGAGACGTCCGTTCAGCCGCGACGGTCAGAACCAGGGCGAGAGACGTCCGTTCAGTCGCGACGGTCAGAACCAGGGCGAGAGACGTCCGTTTGGCCGCGATGGTCAGGGTCAGGGCGAGAGACGCCCGTTCAGCCGTGACGGTCAGGCAAGACCTGCCGGCGGCAGACCCGGTCAGGGTCAGAGCGAGAGACGTCCGTTCAGCCGCGACGGCCAGGGTCAGGGCGACAGACGCCCGTTCAGCCGCGACGGACGCGGTGATGAGCAGTCAAGACCGTCTTTCGGACAGGGCGGACAGCGCAGAATGTCTCCTGTAGCCGGTGGAGACGGAGCTCTTGCGCATAAGACAAGCCGCGATCACCGCAAGGATAACAGCAAAGAATATGATCGCAACAGGGAAGAGAGACGGGAAAACGGCAAGCACAGCCAGTTCGGTTCCCGCCCGAATCAGAATAAGAAGCAGTTCAACAGGATTCCGAAGGCTCTTCAGCAGAATCAGTCGAAGAATGAACAGCCTAAGGCCAAGGAAGTTGTAACGGAAATCAGAATTCCGGATAAAATTACAATCCGTGATCTTGCTGAAGCCATGAAGATGGCACCGACGGCTCTTGTAAAAGATCTGTTCCTGAAAGGTCAGATGGTCACCGTCAATCACGAAGTCCCATTCGAGAAAGCTCAGGAAATCGCAATGGAATATGATATCATTGCGGAGCAGGAGGAAAAAGAGGATGTCATCGGCGCTCTTCTGGCAGAGGACGCTGAAAATGAGAAGGATATGGTCCCGCGTCCGCCTGTCGTCTGTGTAATGGGACATGTCGACCACGGCAAGACGTCTCTGCTTGATGCGATCAGAAATACTCACGTAACTGACCGTGAGGCGGGCGGTATCACACAGCATATCGGTGCTTATATGGTCACTGTTCACGGACAGAAGATCACATTCCTTGATACACCGGGTCATGAGGCATTTACGGCAATGCGTATGCGCGGAGCCAATTCCACAGATATCGCAGTACTCGTTGTTGCCGCCGATGACGGTGTCATGCCGCAGACGGTGGAAGCGATCAACCATGCCAAGGCAGCGAAGGTCGATATTATTGTGGCGATCAACAAGATCGATAAACCGGGCGCCAATATTGAGAGAGTCAAGCAGGAACTTTCCGAGTATGATCTCGTTCCCGAAGAGTGGGGCGGTCAGACGATCTTCTGCCCGGTATCGGCTAAGACGCAGGAAGGAATTGAGAACCTTCTTGAAATGATTCTGCTTACAGCGGAGATGGCTGAATTAAAGGCCAACCCGAACCGCAAGGCAAGAGGTCTTGTCCTGGAAGCTAAACTTGACAAGGGCCGCGGTCCGGTCGCAACGATTCTTGTACAGAAAGGTACATTGAAGCAGGGTGACTTTATCGCGTGCGGAAGCGCCCACGGTAAAGTAAGGGCTATGACAGACGAAAAAGGCAAGCGCCTTACGAAAGCCAAGCCATCCATGCCGGTCGAGATCATCGGTCTTTCTTCCGTTCCGGATGCGGGTGAAGTACTCGTAGCGCTTGACAGTGATAAGGAGGCAAAGGCATTTGCCCAGACATTCGTTACGGAAGGCAAGAAGACATTGATCGAGGAGACAAAGACCCAGATGTCTCTGGACGATCTGTTCAACCAGATCCAGGAAGGCAAGCTGAAGGAACTCCCGATCGTCGTCAAGGCCGACGTACAGGGATCTGTCGAAGCTGTCAAGCAGTCGCTGCTTAAGCTCTCCAACGAGGAAGTCGTGGTCAAAGTCATCCACGGCGGTGTAGGTAACATCAATGAGTCCGATGTTTCCCTGGCAGCCGCATCGAACGCGATCATCATCGGATTTAATGTAAGACCGGATGCGACCGCGAAGCAGATGGCAGAGACTCAGAAGGTCGATGTACATCTTTATAATGTCATTTATGAAGCACTCGAGGATGTCGAGAGAGCACTTAACGGAATGCGTGCGGCAGTCTATGAGGAGAAGATAATCGGACATGCCGAGATCCGTCAGATATTCAAGGCTTCAGGCGTTGGCAATATAGCCGGTGCCTATGTCAAGGACGGTGTATTCCAGAGGAATTGCAGTGTGCGTGTATTCCGCGGAGAAGAAAAGCTTTACGAAGGATCGCTCGCATCTCTCAAACGATTTAAAGATGATGTCAAGGAAGTGCGCGAAGGCTTCGAGTGCGGTTTCGTATTTAAAGATTTCGGCGCTTTTGAGATCGATGATATGGTCGAGGCATATACAATGGTCGAGGTTCCGAGGACATGAGAAAGAACAGTATGAAAAATCTTCGGGTGAACGAGGAAGTTCAGCATGAGCTTTCCTCGATCATCCGTGAACTGAAGGATCCGAGAATCGCGATGATGACGACCGTAACCGATGTTGTTGTCGCGACGGATCTCAAGACATGCAAGGCATATATCAGCGTTCTGGGAGACGAGAAGGCAAGAAATGATACAATGGCCGGCCTTCGGAGCGCTCAGGGATTTATTCGAAGAGAACTTGCGCATTCTCTTAATATGCGCAACACCCCGGAAATCACATTCCATCTGGATACCTCGATCGAGAGAGGGGTCGAGATGTCACACCTTATTGACGAGGTCATGCAGAAGGACCGGGAAGCGAAAAAGAATTCTTGAAGGAATACGGAATCGGATATGAACAGAGTACTGATTGATGATTTTTTAACACATGACCTGCACACGTGTGTGATTTCCGGTCATGTGAATCCGGACGGAGACTGTGTGGGATCCGTTTCCGCCCTTTACCTGTACATAAGGAAGTATTTTCCGGAAATCGATGTAAGGTTTTACATTGAACGACCGAAGGATGCGCTCATGTTCCTGCCGATCCTCAGAGAGGCTCTTTTCGAATATGAAGAGTCTGAACAGCCGGACCTCTTTATTACATGCGACGTCAGTTCGCTGGATCGGATCGGCGTTGTTCCGGAATTGTTCAAAAAGGCAAAACGTACTCTTTGTGTCGATCATCATGTGAGCAACCCGGGATTTGCGGACGATAATATCATCGATCCGGATGCCAGCTCCTGCGCGGAAGTGCTCTTCTACTGCATGGATGAGAGTAAGATCGACACGGAGATCGCGGAGGCACTTTATACAGGGATCGTACATGATTCCGGAGTCTTTCAGTATTCCAATACCCGTCCCGAGACGATGGAAGCAGCTGCTGCCCTTATGCGAAGAGGCATAAACTTCTGCGATATTATTGAGAACTCATTCAATATAAGGACTTATGTTCAGAACCGTGTGATGGGATATGTCCTTTCGCGCAGCAGACAGTATTCAGAAGGGAAGATCGTCGCCGGAAGTATCACTCTGGATGAGATGGCGGCGTACGGAGCTGATAAAAAAGATCTGGATATGATAGTCTCACAGCTGAGACTGACCCGGGGGGCTGAAGCTGCGGTCTTTATTTATCAGACGGGAACGGATGAATTCAAGGTTTCGCTCAGAAGCAACACATATCTTGATGTAGCGGAAGCTGCCGCTTTATTCGGCGGAGGCGGTCACGTGCGGGCTGCAGGCTTTACAGCTGCCGGGGATGAGGGTTTCGTGGAAAAAAAGATAATTGAAGTGTTGAAGGCCCGTCTCAGGTAAGGATAAGGATTATTTATGCTGTCATGTATTTTGATCGGCCGGGAGACTGGCTGTGAAAATATATGACAGCTTTTTTACGGAGAAATCTGATGATAAATGGAGTAGTGGTCGTCCGTAAGGAAAAGGGTATGACATCTTTTGACGTTGTAGCCAGACTGAGGCGGATATTCGGCCAGAAAAAAATCGGACATACAGGAACACTGGATCCGGATGCAGAAGGTGTCCTTGTCGTGTGTGTCGGAAAAGCCACAAAACTTGTGGATGATCTCGGTGAAGGTACGAAAACGTATGAGGCGGAGCTTCTTCTTGGGCGCATTACAGACACTCAGGATACTTCAGGGAAAACGCTTGAAGAACATGAAGTCAGTGTTACCTCTGATGAGGTGAGAGAGGCGATCCTCTCTTTTGCCGGAAGACAGCTTCAGATGCCGCCCATGTATTCTGCTATTAAAATTGACGGAAAAAAGCTGGTAGATCTTGCCAGAAAAGGAAAGACCGTAGAGCGGACACCCAGGGAGGTGGAGTTTTCCGACTTCGAAATCCTGAGTATTGATCCGCCTCATGCGAAGTTCCGGGTCACCTGCACCAAAGGAGCCTATATTCGTACTCTTTGCGAAGATATCGGGCACAAGCTTGGGTGTGGGGGATGTATGGCATCCCTGCTTCGAACGAAGGTGGGACGATTTGATCTGGCGGAGGCAAGAACAATTGCCGAACTGAAGGAGATCATGGAAAAAGAAGATGCGGAAGGAAGGACAGAGTACAGCTTCGTCTATCCGATCAGCTATTTTTTCCCAAATCGTCCGGATGTAAAGGTAACTCCCGGAATCGATAAATCTGTTTATAACGGGAATCGGTTCTATATGAAGAAGGGGAGGGGATACGGAGCGCCGGATGGGGATGGCGAGGTATGTGTTTATTCGTCAAGAGACGAGTTCATCGGTATTTATTACAAAAGAGGGGAAGAATATTCTCTGGTCAGAATGTTCTACAGTCCTTCGTGAGAGGCTGCCATGTATATAATTAAAGATTCATTTGATTTTACTGTTAATCATAATACGGTTATCACTCTTGGAAAGTTCGATGGTGTACACAGGGGGCATCAGGCCCTGATCGACCGTGTATTAAAATACGCCGGTGAACACCAGAGGATGGGAAAGACCCCGAAGACAGTTGTATTTGCCTTCATGATGAATCATAATATGCTTCTCACTGTGAAAGAAAGGCGGGAACTGCTCAAAAATGAGGGAGTCGATATTCTCGTGGAATGCCCGTTCGTTCCGCTGATCATAACAATGGAGGCGGAAGATTTCGTTCGGAAGATACTCGTCGAGGAAATGCAGGCGTGCCATCTGGTAGTCGGGAACGATTATCGTTTCGGATATGGGAGGCATGGAGATGTAGAACTGCTTGAACGACTGGGTCGAAAATTCGGTTATACAGTAGAAGTAGTCGATAAGGTAAAGGATGGAGATACGCGTGTCTCCAGTTCAAGAATCAGGGAAGCGCTCAGGACCGGTGATATGGAGACTGTCAACCGGCTGCTCGGCTATCGGTTTTTTGTGGAAGGATCTGTGATCCACGGCAGAAGGATCGGAAGGACGATCGGATTTCCGACGACCAATCTTATTCCGGACGGTTCCAAGCTCCTGCCTCCGAATGGTGTGTATTTTTCCAGATGCAGGATCGGAGGGAAGACATACGACGGTGTTACCAATATAGGCACAAAACCGACAGTGGACGGACATTTTCTGGGCGTGGAGACCTATCTGTATGACTGTGAGGAAGATGCAGACCTTTACGGAAGAAAACAGCGGATCGAATTACTTCATTTTTCGAGACCGGAGCAAAAATTCTCTTCTGTCTCTGAGCTCAGAGAACAGATCACAAAAGACCGCGAGAGCGGAAGGCGTTATTTCGAAGAAAAGATAGTGGAAGGCAGAAGCTGAAAAATAGTAAACACAGCTTGACGAAAAGTTTTTCGTCATGCTATACTAAGTGGCGCTGTGAATATATCACAGTATTTACAATCACCCTCATCCGGTGTTCGGAATCTCCAACCTTCACTTGATGAGAGGCAGGAATAAGAATTCAGGAGGAAAAACACATGATTACGAAAGAGCAGAAACAGTCTATCATTGCAGAGTACGGACGTACAGAGGGCGACACAGGTTCACCGGAGGTTCAGGTAGCGCTCCTCACTTACAATATCAGATCTCTTACAGAGCATATGAAGAAAAATCCGAAGGATTTCCACTCTAACAGAGGTCTTCTTAAGATGGTAGGTGCCAGAAGAAGCCTTCTTGCTTATCTTAAGAAGAAAGATATCAACCGTTATCGTGCACTGATCGAGAGACTCGGACTGAGAAAGTAATGCATTATATGGGGGCAGGGATTCCTGCCCCTGTTTTTCGCACTTACTACGGTTAAAAAATCTCGGAATCAATTATTTTTATTTTTTAGGCCAATCGGCCAGAAGGAGAAGAATGGGAGAATTTAAAAGCTATTCAATGGAACTTGGCGGAAGAACACTTTCAGTTGACATCGGCCGCGTAGGCAAGCAGGCCAACGGCTGCTGCTTCATGCATTATGGCGACACCGTTGTGCTTTCAACTGCTACTGCTTCAAAGGCACCGAGAGAAGGGATTGATTTTTTCCCGCTTTCTGTCGAATTTGAGGAGAAAATGTATGCTGTCGGCAAGTTCCCGGGCGGATTCAACAAGCGTGAAGGAAAGGCAAGCATTCATTCCGTGCTGACCAGCCGTGTAATCGACCGCCCGATGCGTCCGCTGTTCCCGAAAGATTACAGAAATGACGTAACCCTGAACAACCTCGTAATGTCTGTCGATCCGGAGTGTGATCCGGAAGTTGTCGCGATGCTCGGCTCTGCACTTGCAACGAGTATTTCCGATATTCCTTTCGACGGTCCCTGCGCCATGACCCAGCTTGGTCTCGTGGACGGCGAGTTCGTCGTGAACCCGGGCTATGAGCTGAAACACAAGTCGGATCTTGCCCTTACCGTTGCTTCCACAAGAGAAAAGGTCATCATGATCGAGGCCGGAGCAAATGAAATCTCTGATGAAAAAATGATCGAAGCAATTTATAAATGTGATGAGATCAACAAAGAGATCATTGCCTTCTTCGATAAGATCATTGCGGAAGTCGGAAAAGAAAAACATGAATACCTGCACTACGAAATCCCGCAGGAACTGAACGACGCTCTTTACGAAGTCTGCCCGCCGGAAGAAATGGAGAAAGTAGTCTTCACGGATGACAAGCAGACGAGGGAAGCCAACGTAGCGGAAGTTCGTGCTGCATTTGAAGAAAAATACGGTGATAATGAAGAGTGGATGGCTCTCATCGGCGATGCACTGTATCAGTACGAGAAGAAAACAGTAAGAAAGATGATCCTTGTCGATCACAAGCGCCCGGATGGCCGTGAAATCAAGCAGATCCGTCCGCTTGCCGCAGAGATCGATCTTATTCCGAGAGCACACGGCTCTGCCATGTTCACCCGCGGACAGACTCAGATCTGTGATGTCGTGACGCTGGCTCCTCTTTCCGATGCACAGCGCGTGGAAGGGCTTGATCCGTATGTCACGGAAGCGAGATATATGCATCAATATAATTTCCCGTCCTACTCTGTCGGTGAGACAAAGCCGTCCAGAGGACCGGGACGTCGCGAAATCGGTCATGGTGCACTCGCTGAAAAGGCTCTTGTTCCGGTCCTGCCGTCAAGAGAGGAATTCCCGTATGCGATACGTGCCGTGTCCGAGACATTTGAATCTAACGGATCCACATCTCAGGCTTCGATCTGTGCTTCATCCATGGCTCTTATGGCAGCCGGTGTACCGATCAAAAAGGCTGTGGCAGGAATTTCATGCGGCCTTGTCACAGGCGAGAAAGACGATGAGTATATCGTTCTTACAGATATTCAGGGACTCGAGGACTTCTTCGGTGATATGGACTTTAAGGTTGCCGGAACACATGACGGCATCACGGCGATCCAGATGGATATCAAGATCCACGGACTTACACGCCAGATCGTTGAGGAAGCGATCCGCAATACACACGAAGCGCGCGAGTATATCCTGACCAATGTCATGGAGCCGTGCATCGCAGCTCCGCGTGCGTCAGTATCCAAGTGGGCACCGAAGATCGTTCAGATCAAGATCGATCCGGAGAAGATCGGCGATGTTGTCGGCCAGAAGGGCAAGAATATTAATGCGATCATCGCTGCGTATGATGTCACGATCGATATCGAAGATGACGGTTCTGTATCGATCTGCGGTCAGGATATGGATAAGATGGATCAGGCGATCGAGACGATCCGTATCATTACGACTGAGTTCGAGAAGGGAATGGTCCTCACAGGAAAGGTCGTCTCAATCAAGGAATTCGGCGCGTTCCTTGAGTTCGCACCCGGCAAGGAAGCTATGGTACACATCTCCAAGATTGCAAATACTCGTATCAACCGTGTTGAGGATGTACTTCAGATCGGTGATGTTGTGAGAGCAGTCTGCCTGGGCAAAGATAAGATGGGCCGTATCAGCTTCTCTATCAAGGACTGCCCGAAGGATTCCATGGACGTGGGACGCGTCGTGGCTTCTGCCGATCCGGAATGATGTTATGTATATAGCAGGAAAATTTGAAAAAGTAAGTGCTGCCCGGTTCCGTGAGAGCTGGGCAGACACATTTTCTGAAACGTCCGCAGAAAAGATTACAGAAATATATGAAGGAATCAGGCTGCCGGAGCGGGCGACCCGGGGATCCGCGGGATATGATTTTTATTCTCCGCTGGATTTTGTCCTGAAGCCGGGCGAAACGATCAAGATCCCGACAGGCATTCGAGCGAAAATAGAGCCGGGATGGGTCCTTATGATCTTTCCGAGGAGCGGACTGGGCTTTAAGTATCGCATTCAGCTGAATAATACGGTCGGTATTATTGACAGCGATTACTACGGCTCTGATAATGAAGGACATATTTTTATAAAGATCACGAACGACTCGAATGAGGATCGGACCCTGTCTCTTATGAGGGGGGACGGATTTGCGCAGGGAGTGTTCCTGCCTTTTGGGATCACCGAAGATGATGACACGGAAAGTGTCAGGAACGGTGGGTTCGGGAGCACCGGCGGGGCCGTGTGAGTACTTGAACATGGTCAAACTCAAAAAGATCAGTATGAAGAAAAACGGGACTGCCGCTTTGCGACCGTCCCGTTTTTTATCATGATTGTTTTTTATTCGCCTTCTTCAAAGAATGAATCATCGAGAATCTCATCGAAAGCATCCACAGCCGCGTCATATTCTTCGTCGTCATCAATGTTTTCAATATCCGGTTCCGCATCGTCTCCGTTATCAATGAAACGATAGATGAGTACATCATTGCTCTCAACTTCAACGCCGTTCTCTTCGATCGGAAGCAGAGCGATATACTGCTTGTCGCCGACCGGATAGATTGTCAGGATCGAACAAACCATTTCTGTATCATCGTCGAGCGTGAGAGAAACCGTACCGAGATCATCGAGCTCTTCTTCTGTTTCGGGATTGAAAATATCGTTATCAGCCACTTAAAGGACCTCCTTTTCGTTTAATACAAAGAGAATAGCAGATTGACCTTTAAAAAGCAACCTGAAATGGGTTATAATATAAGTTGGTGAATTGTGAAAGAATGCTAAGGGGGTATTATTTTGGAGAAAAGAACCGTATTTAAAACTGGTACTGGAGACCCCACTAGGCTGGGAACGTATGCAACTGGGAACAGTGTTAACTTTGCAGTTGTCGTTCCCGGCGACCGGGAAGCGAAACTGGTCATTACGGATCCTAAGGGAGAAAAGGCAATTTTTACGATTGATCTGCCCGTGGAGGAACGGATCGGCGATGTGAGCTGCGTGAGTATATCAGCCGGCTCATCGAAACTGACCGGTTATTATTATGAAATTGACGGCGAGAAATATACTGATCCGTATGCGAGACGTATTGTGAACGGAGTATGTTTTGTTGACTATAACAGGTTTAACTGGGAGGATGACCGCGCTCCCGGATATAAACTAAGTGACTTGATCATTTATAAACTTCATGTACGCGGTTTTACGAAAGATCCGAAATCCGGCGTCCGAGATAAGGGAACGTTCCGGGGGCTTATGCAGAAGATTCCATATATAAAGGGAATGGGATTTAATGCGGTCGAGCTCATGCCTGCTTATGAGTGGAGCGAATCACTGAAAAGTCCGGCTGAAGAGAAGATGCCCGTGAGAGAAGCAAGTCTCAGTATGCTGCGGGGACACGTTGATATCAGGGAGGCAATGCGCGTAAATGCGGCAGAGACCAGCGATATCCCGCAGAAGAAGAATTACTGGGGCTATTCCGGACGCAATTACTATTTTGCTCCCAAACAGTTGTTTTCCGCTTCGGATGATTCCGTAACGGAGTTCAGGAATCTTGTGAAGGCTCTCCACCGCGAGGGGATCGAGTGTATTATGGAGTTTTATGTGGCTCCCGGCACTTCCGTCACATATGTTCTCGAGGCCCTGCGGAACTGGAAGCTTGCTTATCATGTTGACGGATTTCATGTGATCGGTATGGGAGCGAACAAGGAATCTATTCTGGAAGATCCGATCCTTGCCCATACAAAAATATTCATGGATTATCTGGACGATGCGCAGAAGAACCGCCTTGTGCGAAGAACTGCGGCAATCTATAATAACGGTTTTCAGATCAGCGCCCGCAGGTTTCTGAAAGGCGACGAGAATACCGTGGGATCCTTTATGTGGAGCGTGAGGACCAATCCGGACAGATATGGAATCGTTAATTATGTGGCAAATGTCGACGGCTTTACACTTTGCGACGCGGTCACTTACAGTGAGAAGCATAACGAGGCCAACGGCGAGAACAACTATGACGGGTCTTCCGAAAATTACAGCTGGAATTGCGGTATTGAAGGTCCGACAAAGAGGAAAAATACAATTTCCCTGAGAAAAAAGCAGATAAAAAATGCTCTCTCTTACTGCCTGCTGGCCCAGGGAATACCTCTCATTTACGCCGGTGACGAGTTCGGAAATTCTCAGGACGGGAACAATAATGCCTACTGCTGTGATGACCCGATGGGTTGGGTGAACTGGGATAAGACAGGCAGATTCAGGGATATCACTGACTTTGCGAAGCAGCTGATCTCATTCCGCAAAGAGCACCCGATCCTTCATCCGGAGACAGGACTTCGCGGAACAGATTACAGAAATCTCGGTTATCCGGATATTTCATTTCATGATTCCAAGGCCTGGTATTTTATCGAGGATCCGAAGGCGAGATCACTGGGTGTCATGCTGAACGGTGCTTATGCCGGTGAGGAAAAAGTATACATTTATATCGGATTTAATGCTTACTGGGAGCCGCATACATTTGCACTTCCTTCCCTGCCGGTCGGAATGAAATGGGAACGCGCGATGGAGTCAGCTCCGTCTGAAACGGAAAAACTTCATGATGAGGCGGTTGCGGCTGCTGTTGCCAGACAGGTCGAGGCGGCAAATGACCGGGCGGTAATTGCTACGGCCCGCGCAGAGCATGCTCTTCTTGAGGAAAAGAACGAGAAGGAATACCGCGCTTTCTATCTGCGGGAGAAGGAAGAAGCTATGGAGGCAGAAAAGACGGAAAACGATCAGGAAAATACTGCCGAAATGATAGAACGCAGGATCGCCGAGAGGATCATGTTCGGCAGACATTCGGCGTCTGCTCTGAAAAAGAGCGCGGATGAGGCATGGGAGGAGCTTGAACGGGTGAAGCAGATCGAAGATGCCCCGGTATTTCCGGAGGATCAGAGATATATTATGGTTCCTGCCAGATCTGTCACGATCCTGACAGGTGTACCGGAGGTATGATGGCATGGATGTTCTTGGTCATTTCAGAACAATTACCAGACACCACAACCTGGTGATGGGATATTGTTTCAGAGCAGGACTGTACCGTCAGGGTCTTCTGCACGATCTGTCCAAATATTCCCCGGAAGAGTTTCTGGTCGGAGCAAAGTACTATCAGGGGACGAGAAGCCCGAATAACGCGGAGAGGGAAGATACGGGCGTTTCCACAGCCTGGCTTCACCATAAAGGCAGAAATAAACATCACTACGAATACTGGATCGACTATTCAGGCGATATGAATGACGGAAGAGTGCTTGCCGGGATAAAGATGCCGCGGCGGTATGTGGCGGAGATGATATTTGATCGTGTAAGTGCTTCCCGTGTCTATAAAGGCGATGTTTACACAGACCGCTCCCCTCTAGAGTACTTCCTGGCAAGTAAGGAGAAGTGTTGGTTCATTCATCCGGTAACGAAGAGACAGATGGAGTTCCTTCTTCGGATGTGGGCCGACAAGGGGGAAGAACATACGATACGTTATATACGATATGTTTTTTTGAGAAAGGAAAACAGATACAGATGAACGGAAAACTTATCGCGTTGACGAACTGGGGATGCAGTACGGACAGCGCGCTTGACAGGATGCTCGGGGATGAAGATCTTTATCTTGAGTTCCTGACAGAGTTTACAAAGGACCCAAGTTTTGATATGCTTTCAGATGCACTTCGCGAAACAAAGAATCGCGAAGCATTCGAGTATGCACATATGCTGAAGGGTGTCGCTGCCAATCTGGGGCTGGATCCGTTGTACAAGGCTCTCTATACTGTCACGGAGGCTCTTCGGAACGAACCTGATTTTGTGAGAGCGGGAGAAGGTCTCACGGATGTTGAGTCTTCATTAAAAATATTCAGGAACATAATGGGTACAATAGTTTGAACAGGAAATCGTATTTTTATGATTACAATCTAATCGCTGTTATTTTGCTTCTCGTATGTTTCGGGCTGGTCATGCTCTACAGTACCAGCGCGTATACGGCGGAGATCGAACACGGTGATGATATGTTCTTTTTCAGGAGACAGGCAGTCATAACAGCTGTAACGATTGTAGCCGCGCTCATTGCAGCACTTTTTGATTATCATATACTATGGAATCTCAGCTGGCTTGCTTTTCTGGGCTCTGCAGCCCTCATGCTGGCCGTGCAGTTCGTCGGTATCGAGAGGAACGGTGCCCGGAGATGGCTGCACATCGGTATCGATTTTCAGCCTGCAGAGATTGCGAAAATAGCGGTGATCGTGTTCGTTCCCATGCTGATCGTTCGGATGGGTCGGGATTTCAGGCGATTCAAGAATACAATGATCCCGGTACTGGCGGGCATGCTCCTTGCCGCATTTGCATATTTCTTTACGGACAATCTGAGCACTGCGATCATCATTATGGCCATAGACCTGGTCATTGTGTTCGTCGCGCATCCGAAGACCAAGCCGTTCATCATAATAGCAGGTGTCTTTGCCGTTGCGCTGGCCGCGCTGGTAGTATTCTTATGGAACCTCGCGGAGTCAGGCGGATCTTTCAGGCTGGAAAGGATCCTTGTCTGGCAGAACCCCGAGAAATACAGCTCGAGCGGAGGGTATCAGATTATGCAGGCTCTCTATGCGATCGGCAGCGGAGGATTCTTCGGAAAAGGGCTTGGGAACAGTATGCAGAAACTCGGATGGCTTCCCGAAGCGCAGAACGACATGATTTTCCCGATCATTATCGAAGAACTCGGAATTTTCGGCGGTCTGATCGTTCTGATCCTGTATCTGTATCTGCTGTACAGGCTCATGTTCATTGCTCAGAACGCACCGGATGAATACGGAACACTGATGGTGACGGGCGTATTTGCCCACATATCCATACAGGTCGTTCTCAATATATGCGTTGTCCTGAACCTGATCCCGACAACGGGAATAACATTGCCCTTTATCAGTTACGGAGGGACTTCCGTCGTCTTTCTGATGATGGAAATAGCCATCGCCCTGTCCGTGTCGAGAGATATTCAGAAAGGCAGAAAGGCAGAGCGGGATCTCTGGGGCGACGTAAAGAATTCACGAATCTAATATGACAAGGAGTAAAAAAATGACAGTAAAAACCAGATTTGCACCGAGTCCGACAGGCAGAATGCATGTGGGAAATCTTCGGACGGCACTCTACTCTTATCTGATCGCTAAACACGCCGGCGGCAGTTTCATGCTGCGAATCGAGGACACTGACCAGGAGCGTTTTTACGAGGGTGCGCTGGATATTATTTATAAGACACTGGAACATGCCGGTCTTGCATTCGATGAGGGACCGGACAAAGACGGCGGCGTGGGCCCCTATGTTCAGAGCGAGAGATGCAAAGCCGGCATTTATATGGAATATGCCAGAAAGCTGATCGAGACAGGCAATGCCTATTACTGCTTCTGTACGAAGGAGCGTCTTGATTCTTTGAAGACCGTCATCGCGGGAAAGGAGATTTCCGTTTATGACAAGCACTGTCTTCATCTCTCGAAAGAGGAAATCGAGGCAAATCTCGCTGCGGGCATTCCTTATGTGATCCGACTGAATGTTCCGACAGAGGGCACGACGACATTTACCGATGAGATTTACGGGGATATTACCGTCGATAATAAGGAACTGGATGACATGATCCTGATCAAGTCTGACGGGTTCCCGACCTATAACTTTGCAAATGTCGTAGACGACCACCTCATGGGTATCACGCATGTCGTCCGCGGCAATGAATATCTATCATCCAGCCCCAAATACAATCTGCTTTATCAGGCCTTCGGGTGGGATGTTCCGACATATGTTCACTGTCCGCTGATCACGGATGAGAATCATGCAAAGCTTTCCAAGAGATCCGGTCATTCCTCCTTTGAGGATCTTCTTGACCTGGGAATTCTTCCGGAAGCGATCGTCAATTATGTCGCTCTGCTGGGATGGAGTCCCGAGGGCAACGAGGAGATCATGAGCCTGAAGGAGCTTGTTGAGAAATTCGACTACAGGAAGATCAATAAGAGCCCGGCTGTCTTCGATATGTCAAAATTGCGCTGGATGAACGGCGAATATATCAAAAATATGGATGAGGACCGTTATCTTGAGATGGCCCTTCCCTATGTGGAGAAGACCGTTACGATCGTAGAGGATAAGAAAGCGCTCGCCGACCTTGCCAAGAGCAGGATCGAGACTTTTGCGGATATTCCCGAACTTCTCGGTTTCTTCGAGAAAGTTCCCGAATACGACAGCTCCATGTATGTTCATAAGAAGATGAAGACTACGATCGAGCTGTCCGCTGAAGTTCTCACGAAAATCCTTCCGGTGCTCGAGGAATGTGATGATTATTCCAATGATGCGCTGTACCAGATGCTGGTGGCGTTCGCAAAAGAGAACGGTTATAAGAACGGTCAGGTCATGTGGCCGATCAGAACGGCTGTATCCGGAAAGGCACAGACACCGGGCGGAGCGACGCAGCTCATGGAACTTCTGGGAAAGAAAGAGTCCTTAAAGAGAATCGGTGACGCAATCGCAAAGCTCACGGCCTGATGGAAGCGCTGTGCAATATTTACCGGATCAAGGTAAATTCAGATGAACTACGATATAAAGAAATCAGCCGGATCGGATATGATTTTCTGCCGATAGCCGCCGGGGATTACGCAGGAAGTCCTCTGGAAGACCTTTCCACAGCCCGAAAAGAGTATGGAAAGCCCTACTTTCCGCATCATCCGGAAATAGCTTTCAATATCAGCAATTCCGGTGACTGGATCCTCATCGCCGTTTCGTCGGTAGAAGTCGGGATCGATATTCAGGAGATTACCCCGATCAGACTGGACCGGATCGGTAAAAGGATCTTCACACCGGGAGAGTACGAGCTGTTCACAGGGGTCCCGGATCAGAGAGAATACTTTTTCAGAGAATGGGTCCTCCGGGAGAGCTATATTAAATGGACGGGAGAAGGTCTCTCAAGAGATATGAGAGATCTGCCTCATGACGCGTGGCAGACCCTTCTTCCCGCTCCGGACGGCTATACGGCCGCGCTGACTGCGGCCATACCTCTTTTGTGCAGAGACACGGAGGTTCATTACGACAGACAGAAAGGGTTTATATGGACGAAATAAGGAAACGCCGGACATTTGCAATTATTTCACATCCTGATGCCGGCAAGACCACCCTTACAGAAAAATTCCTTCTTTATGGCGGAGCAATCAATCTGGCGGGGTCTGTAAAAGGTAAAGCCACGGCGCGCCATGCCGTGTCAGACTGGATGGAAATTGAAAAACAAAGAGGTATCTCCGTTACATCCTCCGTACTTCAGTTCAATTACGGCGGATTTTGCATTAATATTCTGGATACGCCGGGACATCAGGACTTCTCTGAAGATACATATCGAACATTGATGGCCGCCGATTCGGCAGTTATGGTCATCGATGGCGCAAAAGGTGTCGAGGCGCAGACCAGAAAATTATTTAAGGTGTGCGCGCGCAGACACATTCCGATTTTTACGTTTATCAATAAAATGGACAGGGAAGCAAGGGACTCGTTCGAACTGGTCGATGAGATCGAACACGAACTGGGGATACCGTGTTGCCCGGTCAACTGGCCGATCGGCTCGGGAAAAGGTTTCAAGGGAGTATACGACAGAAAATCCGAAAAGGTCCTTATCTTCCATGATACGCAGAAAGGAACCAAAGAAGGTGAGATAGAGGAGATCTCCCTGAATGACGATTCTCTGCGCAGCTATGTGACGGAAGATGAGGAGGAACTTCTCCGGGAGGAGCTTGAGCTTCTGGACGGAGCCTCCGCGGAGTTCGATCAGGAGGAAGTGAGCTGCGGCAGACTGTCTCCGGTGTTCTTCGGGTCAGCGCTGACCAATTTCGGTGTGGAGACGTTTCTGCAGCACTTTCTGAGAATGACCAATTCACCGCTTCCGAGAATGTCCGATGCGGGGCTGATCGATCCGATGGAGAACGATTTTTCAGCGTTCGTATTCAAGATCCAGGCCAATATGAACAAGAATCATCGTGATCGTGTAGCGTTCATGAGAATTGTTTCGGGACATTTTGACGCGAACATGGAAGTGTATCATGTACAGGGCAGGAAAAAGGCAAGGCTTTCGCAGCCGCAGCAGATGATGGCGGATGATCGGCATGTTGTTTCCGAAGCCTGGGCAGGTGACATCATCGGTGTTTTTGATCCGGGAATCTACTCTATAGGTGATACTGTCTGTATGCCGGGTCAGAACTTCCGCTTCGGAGGCATACCTACATTTGCCCCGGAACATTTCGCGAGAGTTCGGCAGATGGATACCATGAAACGCAAGCAGTTCACCAAGGGTATCGAGGAAATTGCTCAGGAGGGAGCAATTCAGGTATTTCAGGAATTCCACACGGGCATGGAAGAAATCATAGTCGGTGTGGTCGGCGTGCTGCAGCTGGATGTACTCAGATTCCGTCTGGAGTCCGAATACAAAGTCGACATACGTATGGAATCGCTTCCGTATGAGGTCATTCGCTGGATCGAGAATCCTCTGGAGGTCGATGTGGAAAATCTCGAAGGCACCACGGATATGAAGAAGGTCAAGGATATGCGCGGAAATCCGCTCCTTCTCTTTGAACACGAATGGAGCGTCGGTATGACGCTTGACCGGAATAAGGGACTTAAATTGACTGAATTCGGAGGATGGGAGTCGGAAGACTGAATCCGGAATAATTAGAAGTATACAAGGCGTACGGAGGAAAATAATCATGGCAGAAGGAAGAAATACATATATAATCAGGGAGGACGGCGGCGTGAGCACAATTAAAATTGCGGAAGACGTAGTGGCGATCATTGCGGGAATGGCAGCTACGGAAGTGAAAGGTGTGACATCTCTTGCCGGAAATATAACAAATGACAGCATCCCGAAAAAAGGAGCAAAATCTCTTTCCAAGGGTGTCCGCATCGAAGTTGATGAGGAAAACAAGGTCTCTGTCGATCTTTCACTGACGATCGGGTACGGATACAGCATTCCTGAGGTCGCACATGATGTCCAGGAACGTGTGAAGAGCGGAATAGAGAACATGACAGGCATGGAAGTTACAGAAGTGAATATTTCTGTAAGCGATGTCGAAATGGAAGAAGACGAGTAAACTTGTAAGCTTGCGGAAAAAAGTTAATGGAGATGGTTTCTTGAGCAGAAGAAAATTACGAGAGCATCTATTTAAAATGGTATTTATCTTCTCATTTACACTTGAAAAAGACATGGATGAGCAGATCGACCTCTATCTTGACGGGATAGAAGGCATTACGGAGGAAGAAAAGGCGTTCCTGAAACGGCGTTACCGTGCTCTGCATGAACATGTTGCCGAGATCGATGATATGCTGAACCGTACTGCCAGAGGATGGTCTACGGACCGCTTTGCCAGCGCGGATCTTGCGATACTCAGAGTAGCGTGCTATGAAATGCTTTATGATGAAAAAATACCTGAGGGTGTTGCAATCAACGAAGCGGTAGAGCTTGCCAAAATCTACGGCGGAAATGAGTCGCCGTCCTTTATCAACGGTATTCTCGGCAATATATCCGCTGCCGGAAAATCAAGTGAAGAATGAAAAGTGTTTATTCAGTAGGTCAGGTCAACAGATACATTAAGGGAATGTTCAGACAGGACATTCTCCTTCAGGGAATTTATGTCCGGGGTGAGGTATCCAATGTAAAGTACCACACCTCGGGGCACATCTACTTTTCTCTAAAAGATCAGGCAGGGACTTTATCCTGTATTATGTTCGCCGGAAACCGCCGGGGGCTGAATTTCCCGATGAAGAACGGGGATAATGTAGTATGCAGCGGTTCCGTCGATGTCTATGAAAAAGGCGGCAGTTACCAGCTCTACGTACGCGAAATCCGTCTGGAAGGCGCGGGGCTTCTATATCAGAAGTTCATGGAACTGAAAAAAGACCTCGAAGAGATGGGGATGTTTGACAGACAGTATAAACAGCCCATCCCTAAGTATGCAATGAAGATCGGGGTCGTCACCGCGCCGACAGGGGCAGCAATCCGCGATATTCAGAATATCTCATCCAGAAGAAATCCATATGTTCAGATTTATCTTTATCCGGCACTCGTCCAGGGAGAGGGAGCCGCTGCGTCTATTGTACGCGGCATCCGCGCTCTGGATGATTTTGGCGTGGATGTAATGATCATCGGACGTGGCGGAGGCTCGATGGAAGACCTGTGGGCATTCAACGAGGAAATCGTTGCCCGTGCGGTATTCGAATGCAGGACTCCGATCATCTCTGCGGTCGGTCACGAGACAGATACTACCATTACAGACTATGTTGCGGATATGAGAGCACCGACACCCTCTGCCGCAGCGGAACTTGCCGTATTTGACTACAGAAAGTTCGTATCCGACCTTGAAATGATACAGAGTGCCCTGAACAGAAGTATGGTACGGAAAAAACAGAATGCCGTCAGCGCTCTTGAAAGATACCGGTTCCTTCTGGCAAATGCCCCCGAAAGGCGCCTTGCGGACGCTAAAGCCAATTTGAAATATTATGGAGCGCATCTTGCAGCCAAGAGCCCTGCGAACCTTATAAACGAAAAGAGAAGGTATCTTGCGGATACACAGATTTTCATGGAAGAGAATTTAAAACGCCGTCTGGAAAAGTCAGAAAGACTTCTTGAACAGTTAAGGGACAGTCTGATCCATAAAGAGCACGATATCCTTCAGGAGCGGAAAATGCGGTTCGGCGTCATGATCGGAAGATTCAGCGGTCTGAATCCTCTTGATCGTCTCAGGCAGGGATATTCCTACGTTTCCGATGAGGAGGGGAGAAATATCCGCAGTGTAAGGGATGTTGAAATCGGTGATACCGTGCGGGTGGTCGTGACAGACGGAAGTTATACCGCAGAGGTGCGCGACAGGAAATTGAACGACTGATGTAACGCATTTACATCGGATGAACATACAGGAAAGGTTGAGAAAACTATGCCGGAAGAAAAAAAAGAGATGACTATAGAGGAGAGCTTTGCCAGACTTGACGGAATGGTGAAAGCCCTCGACAGCGATGACATCACACTGGAGGATTCATTTAAAATCTATGAGGAGGGAATGAAGCTGATCAAAGACGTGAGCAGCAGGATCGATCTTGTGGAAAAGAAGATCCGCCTTCTTGAATCGCAGGGAGAATCGGAGGATTTCGAATGAAAAAGAGACTGGATGTTCTTCTTGTAGAGAAAGGGCTTGCTTCCTCAAGAGAAAAAGCCAGGGCAGTCATCATGTCCGGAATCGTGTATGTGGACGGCAGGAGAGAGGACAAGGCCGGAAGCACATTTGACGAGAATCTCCCTGTCGAGGTGAGAGGTAATGTTTTGAAGTATGTCAGCAGGGGCGGTCTTAAGCTTGAGAAGGCGGTTGAGGTCTTTGCTCTTGATCTGAAAGGCAGAAAGTGTCTTGACGTTGGCAGCTCAACGGGAGGATTTACGGACTGCATGCTTCAGAACGGCGCCGAGCACGTTATTGCCATCGATGTAGGGCGCGGTCAGCTGGACTGGAAACTGCGCAATGACCCGCGTGTCACCTGTATGGAGAAGACCAACATACGCTATGTACTTCCGGAAGATATCGAATATGCAGCTGATTTTTCAAGCATAGATGTCAGTTTTATTTCCCTGGTCAAGGTCCTTCTTCCGGTGAAGAATCTTTTAAAGGATGACGGACAGGTCGTCTGCCTGATCAAACCGCAGTTCGAAGCCGGGCGGGAAAAGGTCGGAAAACACGGTGTTGTGCGTGACAAAAAGGTACATATAGAGGTCATACAGAAAGTTCTGGATTATGCGGAAAGCATCGGATTTTCCGTTCTTGCCCTGGACTACTCTCCGATCCGCGGACCGGAAGGAAATATAGAGTATCTGGCATATCTGGCGAAAGCCGAAAATGAGCAACGGGTCAATGAGCGGGAAAGACTGATCAGTGAAACGGTGGATGCCGCTCACAGGCAGCTCGATAAATAAAAGATTTACACGGACATATACGATATGTCACAGCTTTGAAAAAGGTAAGAGAATATGAAACGGTTTGGCATCTTAAGGAACACGGATAAGGATAAGAAGGGAACATTTACAAAGCGGCTTGCAAAGTATCTGCAGTCGAAAGGTGCAGAGTGCATTATCAGTGATGACGGCAGTAATATTCCGCAGGATGTGGAGTGTTTTATAGTACTTGGCGGGGACGGGACCCTTCTGCGCGCTGCCAAAAAAGTAGTTGACAGCGGTATTCCTCTTTTCGGCATCAATCTCGGAACACTCGGGTATCTGGCCGAGGTCGACCGTAACGGTGCCCTGAAGGCAATGGACTGCCTGTTGAATGATCAATATCTGATCGAGAAGAGAATGATGCTCCAGGGGACCATTGTACATAATGGTGAAGTGATCGCCAGAGACATAGCCTTGAACGATGTTGTGATCGTACGGCAGGGACATCTCCGCGTGGTCAATTTCATGAACAATGTAAATGACACCTATCTGAATTCTTATAAGGCGGACGGGATCATTCTTTCCACTGCGACAGGATCTACGGGATACAGCCTTTCTGCGGGAGGCCCGATCGTTTCCCCGGAAGCGGAGGTGCTTCTCATGACCCCGATTTCCCCTCACACGCTTAATACAAGAAGTATCGTATTTCAGGGTTCGGACAGGATCTCGGTCGAGATCGGACAGGGCAATACAGTCGGAATTGCCGAAGCGAATGTATCCTTCGACGGGGATGCTTACATTTCGGTAGGCACAGGTGATAAGATCATCGTGGAACGTGCCGGGAAACAGACAAAAATATTGAAAATCAGCGATATAAGTTTTCTTGAAATACTGCGGAAGAAAATGGCAGGCACCTGATGGCGGACCGCAGCCGTGTAATGCGGAAGGCGCATCGCCCCTTGCGCGTCGTGGCAGGAAAGCCGGGAGGTCCTTCATGAGAACGTGGTGCCATAGAAGTCTGTGAGCGCAAGCGATTGCAGCACAGCGGAACTACGGAGGATAAGGAGAATGAAAAACGCAAGACATGAGCAGATACTGCTGCTCATAGAGCAATATGAGATCGAGACGCAGGAGGAGCTTGCCGAACGTCTCACTGAGGCCGGATTTACGGTAACACAGGCGACTGTTTCGCGGGACATAAGGCAGCTTCAGCTCAGAAAGGTGACTTCTTCCTCGGGAAAGCTCCGATATACCGTGGGATCTGTGGGAAATGCCGATCTCAGTCAGAAGTACAAGCGTGTACTGGAAGACGCATTCGTATCTGCTGAATATGCCGGAAATCTGGTCGTGATCCGTACTGTCTCAGGTATGGCCATGGCAGCAGCGGCGGCAATCGACAGTCTTGACTGGAGAGAGGTCCTGGGCTGCATAGCGGGCGATGATACGATCATGGTGGCTGTACGTACGGAAGAGGCAGCACCGGAAATAATAGGCCGCATCCGGTCTATTGCAAGAACACATTAAACCTCAGGAACGCCTCAGCGTTCTTGCTGCGACGTGCGCGGCGCCAAGGCGCCTTCCACTGCGCATGTCTGCGATCCGCCGGAAGTGTGCGGAAGATACGGTCATGCCTTATGGAACGGTAGAGATGGGAGGCATATCATGCTCAGAAATCTTCATATCAAAAACCTTGCCCTGATCCGTGAAATCGATGTGGATTTTACGGACGGGCTCAATATACTTACAGGCGAGACAGGAGCCGGAAAATCGATCATTATCGATTCCGTCACGATGGCACTCGGCGGGAAAGCGCATCGGAGCCTGGTGCGTGACGATGCTCCTTACGGGCTTTGTGAGCTTGTATTCGAGATATCAGACCCTGAGACTTTAGCTATGCTGGAAAAATACGATGTGATCCCCGAGGAAGAGGGTGTCATCTTTATTTCCAGAAAAATACAGGGGAATCGGAGTATCTGCAGGATAAACGGTGAGAACCGCTCCGCAGCAGAGGTGCGGGAGTGTGCGTCCCTGCTTCTTGATATTCACGGACAGAGCGAACATCAGAAGCTTCTCAGAAGTGAACATCAGCTTGAACTTCTCGATGCTTTCGGAAGAGATGAGCTTTTCGCCTTGAAAAAGGATGTCGCCGAAAAGTACCGCACGTATGCTTCTCTCAGGAAAAAGCTGGGAAGTGAAGAGCTCAGCGAGGAGGAAAGACTTCGCAGAATGTCCTTCCTTGAGTTCGAGATCAGTGAAATCGAGGGTGCGGGTCTGTCAATCGGAGAGGACGAGGCCCTTGAGAAGAAATACAGAAAGCTTGCAAATGCCCGAAAGATCGTAGTCGCCGTCGGCAGCGCCCATGAACTTACCGGATATGACAATTCCGAAAGTGCCGGGGAGACAATCGGTCATGCGGTCGGACTGCTTGAAGGTGTCAGTGAGTATGATGAGCAGGTAGAGGAATTTCACGGCCGTCTCACGGAGATCGAGGATATGCTGAACGATTTCAACCGGGATCTGGCAGATTATCTGAGCGACCTCAGCTTTGCCGACGAGGAGTTCGAAGCGTGTGAGGAAAGACTTAATGAGGTCAATCATCTGAAGGCGAAGTATGGGCGCAGTATTGAGAAGATCCTGGCTGTCCTGCAGACGAAGAAAGAAGAACTAGAGGCTCTGACTGACTACGAGGAAGGACGAAAGCGGCTGAAAAAAGAATACGAACTTGCGGAGAAAGAGCTGGCCGGGGCGTGCGGAAAACTCACAGCTCTTCGGAAAAAGACAGCTGCTGTCTTTTCGGAGGAAGTACACAGACAGCTTCTGGACCTCAACTTCGCCAGAGGGGATTTTGATATCGAGTTCCGGGAAGTTCCCTATACGGATAACGGCTGCGACGCAATTGAGTATATGATCGCGACCAATCCCGGCGAGAATCTTAAGCCTCTCGGCAGGGTCGTATCGGGCGGCGAACTTTCCAGGATCATGCTCGGAATCAAGACTATGTTCGCCGAAGGAGACAGGACAGAGACCCTTATATTCGATGAGGTCGATACCGGTATATCGGGAAGGACCGCTCAGAAGGTCGCGGAGAAGATGGCGGTGATCGCCAGGGGAAGGCAGGTCATCTGCATCACTCATCTGCCACAGATCGCCGCAATGGCAGATACACACTACGGAATAACGAAGGATATTACGGATTCCGCGGCCATTACAAGGATCGAGGCGCTTAACAGACAGGAGTCCATAGATGAGCTTGCGAGGCTGATCGGGGGCGCGGAAATTACACAAAATACACAAAAATCCGCCCTTGAAATGCAGGAAATGTGTCGACAATACAAAAAGAGTGTTTTATAATAATGATAAGTTATCAGCATTATTAACAACCAGGGAGGTTGGAAAAGATGAAAAACATACTTTTTGTAGCATCAGAGTGTATGCCGTTCGTTAAGACCGGCGGTCTCGCAGACGTTGTCGGATCTCTTCCGAAATGCCTCGATAAAGAGTATTTCGATTGCAGAGTGATCATGCCAATGTACTCTTTCATGAACCAGAAATGGAAAGATATGCTGGAGTACAAAACGCACTTCTATATGGACTTTAACTGGAACAGCTATTATGTAGGCGTAATGGAATGCGTATATGATGGAGTACATGTTTATTTCATCGACAATCAGGACTTCTTTACCTGCGATAAACCGTATGCGGGTATGCCTTATGATATCGGACGCTTTGCATTCTTCAGCAAAGCTGCTCTGTCGATTCTTCCTTCAATCGACTTCCGTCCGGACGTTATCCACTGCCATGACTGGCAGACAGGTCTTATCCCGGTCTATCTGAATGATGCATTCCAGGCCAACGAGTTCTACCGCGGAATCAAGACTGTCATGACGATCCACAACCTGAAGTTCCAGGGTGTCTGGGATGTCAAGACCATGAAGGATATCGTAGGTCTTCCGGATTACTACTTCACACCGGATAAGATGGAGTTCAACCGTGACGCCAATATGCTCAAGGGCGGTCTGGTCTATGCAAATGCCATCACGACCGTATCAAAGACTTACGCCGAAGAGATCAAGATGCCTTACTATGGCGAGGGTCTTGACGGACTTATGCGTGCACGTCAGAATGACCTGCGCGGTATCGTAAACGGTATTGACTATGAAAGCTGGGATCCGGAAAAGGATCCGCTCCTTACCGAGAACTATAACTCCGAAGATTTCAAGGAGAAGAAGATCAAGAACAAAGTTGCGCTCCAGGAAGAGCTCGGTCTCAACGTTGATCCGGATGCCATGTTGATCGGTATTGTCTCCCGTCTTACAGATCAGAAGGGCTTTGATCTTATCGCGTATGTTATGGATGAACTTTGCCAGGATGCTGTACAGTTCGTTATTCTCGGTACCGGTGAGGAAAGATATGAGAATATGTTCCGTCACTTCGAGTGGAAATACGGCGGTAGAGTATCTGCTCAGATCTTCTATAACGAGGCTCTTGCCCATAAGATCTATGCTGCCAGCGATGCGTTCCTTATGCCGTCCCAGTTCGAGCCCTGCGGTCTGTCTCAGCTGATTTCCCTGCGTTACGGATCTCTTCCGATCGTTCGCGAGACAGGCGGTCTCAAGGATACGGTAGAGCCTTACAACGAGTATGAGGGAACAGGAACCGGATTCTCGTTCACGAACTATAATGCTCATGAGATGATGGGAACTGTCCGCTATGCGGAAAAAATCTTCTATGATGACAGAGAAGAGTGGGATAAGATGGTCAAGCGTGCTATGGAAGCAGACTTCTCCTGGGAGAATTCCGCACTTCAGTATCAGGAACTGTATGATTGGCTGATCGGCTGATCATTGATCAGAACAGAATATTAACGGGTCATCCGGCGGAAATTTCCATTTCTGCCGGATGACTGTTCTTCTTTGGATCTCATTTCTTTTGCGATCCTTCTACTCCTTTTTTCGGTCTTATTCTATTTATTTACTTCATCTTCCTGCCGGGTCCTCCGGATCTTGAGAGGCGGATCGTCATCTGTCTTTTTCACAACATTTTCATTTAATCTCTGACGCAGAATATCCATGACGCTGATCCTGGTATATGACAGAACAGGACAGAGAACATATTTTCGCTTTTTTGAGGAAAAGCATTGACAATTCTGCCTTTGAGTAGTATTGTACTTATAGCCACGAACGAGTGTTCGCAGACAAAGGAGAAAACAGATTTGAAAAATCAGAAAAATGCCATGAACGTTGAAAAAAACCGTGAAGATAAAGAACGTGCACTGGAAGCCGCAATCGGTCATCTTGAGAAGGAATTCGGCAAGGGTGCTGTTATGAAGCTGGGAGAATCCCAGGCGAATATGAATATTGAGACTATCCCGACGGGTTCGCTGTCACTTGATATCGCTCTCGGACTCGGCGGAATTCCGAAAGGACGTATCATTGAGATTTACGGACCTGAGTCAAGCGGTAAAACGACGGTTGCGCTTCATATGGTCTCTGAAGTCCAGAAACGGGGCGGTATAGCCGGTTTCGTAGATGCAGAGCATGCTCTGGATCCCGTATACGCAAGAAATATAGGAGTTGACATTGATAATCTTTATATTTCCCAGCCTGATTCAGGCGAACAGGCTCTGGAAATCACGGAGACGATGGTACGCTCCGGCGCGATCGATATTATTGTAGTCGATTCTGTAGCCGCCCTGACACCGCAGGCGGAGATCGACGGTGAGATGGGAGACTCCCATATGGGACTTCAGGCAAGGCTTATGAGCCAGGCCCTGAGAAAGCTTACGGCGACTGTGAGCAAGACGAAGTGCATTGTTATCTTTATCAATCAGCTCCGTGAAAAGATTGGTGTAATGTTCGGGAATCCGGAAACTACAACAGGTGGACGTGCTCTTAAATTCTATGCGTCCATCCGTATGGATGTCAGAAGGACCGAGACGCTGAAGGCCAGCGGAGAAGTCATCGGAAACAGGACCAGGATCAAGGTCGTAAAGAATAAAGTAGCTCCGCCTTTCAAGGAAGCCCAGTTCGATATAATGTTCGGCAAGGGAATTTCCAAATCAGGAGATATTCTGGATCTGGCCGTCAATAATGACATTATCGATAAGAGCGGTGCCTGGTTCGCTTACAATAATGAGAAAATCGGGCAAGGCCGTGAGAATGCCAAGAACTATCTTGAGAAGAACCCGGAGATCATGTATGAAGTGGAGCAGAAAGTCCGCATGGCATACGGACTGCCGTCTGATCTGTCCGAGGAAGAGAGCGAGGCATCAGGGGAGCGGAACGAAGAGTAATCATTCATGAACGCTTCAGCGTTCCTGCCGCGACGCGCGCGGTGCCAGGGCGCCTTCCGCTGCGACTCACGTCACGAGTATTGCGCGATGAAGAATAAACTGCAGAAATGATATGAGGTGGTGTGTGAACGGATAGGGTCGCACACCACCGTTTATGTAAATGGAAAATGGAAGAACTGACCAGAGCAAAAAAGAGAGCGTTATATATACTTACCGAGTGTGATCGAACGGAAAAGCAGCTGTATGACAAGCTCAGGAAGAGCGGTTACAGCGAGGAAGTGATAGCAGAGACCATGAAGTATGTCCGCAGTTTCGGTTATCTGAATGACAGGAAATATGCGGTCCGATATATTCAGTATTACAGGGAACGGAAAAGCACGACCCGGCTCAGGTATGATCTGATCCAAAAAGGTGTCCCGACGGATGTGATCGATTTCGCCTTCGAGGAGGCGGGAGAATGGGATGAACGGAATCAGATACGGGAGGCGGCAGAAAAGAAATTATCGAAAATGAATACGGAAGATCCGAAGACCTATGGAAAAGTAGCGTCTTTTCTTGCCAGACGCGGATATCGCGGAGAAGATATTACTGCGGTATTAAGAGATTTTTTTTGAACAGGAACTATTTCAGCTTATTTTCGACCGGGGCATTGCTTGACATAAGTCCAAAAAAAATATATAGTAAAATAGTTGTTATCTGTACAATGAAAATTTAATAATGGAGGTGCTCCTGATATGACTATTGCATTAATTGTGGTCATAGTTCTTCTTATTGCTGCACTTCCGATCACGTGGAGAGCTGCCATTGCCAATAAGACCAAGCAGGATGCCGCTAAGATAGGCACTGCAGAGGAAAAGGCAAGAAGTATAATTGACGACGCGATCAAGACTGCTGAGACCAAGAAGCGTGAATCGCTCCTTGAAGTAAAAGAACAGTCCCTCATGATGAAAAATGAGGTCGATCGTGAAATCAAAGACAGAAGGGCTGAAATCTCCAAGCAGGAACGTCGTATTCAGTCCAAGGAAGATGCCCTGGACAGAAAGACAGATGCCATGGAGAAGCGTGAGGCGGATTTTGCTGCAAAGGAGACAGAACTCAAGAAGAAGCAGAAGAAAACGGATCAGTTGTACGACGAAGCTTTGGCCGAACTGGAAAGAATTTCCGGGATGACTACGGACGAAGCCAAGGAATATCTGTATCAGAAAGTTCAGGATGATGTCAAGGTCGATGTGGCTAAACTGTATCGTGAACTTGTAGAACAGGCGAAGACCGATGCGGATAAGAAGGCAAAGGAAATCGTTGTCAATTCCATTCAGCGCTGTGCGGTCGATCACGTTTCCGAGACAACAATCTCTGTTGTCCAGCTTCCGAATGATGAAATGAAGGGCAGAATTATCGGAAGAGAAGGACGAAATATCCGTACGATCGAGACAATGACAGGTGTGGATCTGATCATTGATGATACACCGGAAGCTGTCGTTCTCTCAGGATTTGATCCGGTAAGACGTGAAATTGCCCGTATTGCTCTCGAGAAACTGATTGTTGACGGACGAATCCATCCGGCGAGAATCGAGGAGATGGTCGAAAAGGCACGCAAGGAAGTCGAGGCACGTATGCGTGAAGATGGTGAAGCGGCGGCATTTGAAGTCGGAGTTCATAATCTGCATCCGGAACTTATCAAGCTGCTCGGCAGAATGCGTTATCGTACATCATACGGTCAGAACGCACTCAAGCATTCCATCGAGGTCGCTGAACTGACAGGACTTATGGCTGCGGAATGTGGTTGTGATGTCCGCCTGGCGAAGAGAGCCGGTCTCCTTCATGATATAGGAAAATCTATTGACCATGAAGTAGAAGGATCGCATATTCAGATCGGTGCTGACCTGTGCAGAAAGTACAAGGAAAATAACACGGTCATTAATGCGGTCGAAAGTCATCACGGCGATGTTGAACCGACATCTCTTATCGCATGTCTTGTCCAGGCTGCAGATGCTATATCCGCAGCAAGACCCGGTGCAAGGAGAGAGACACTGGATACCTACACAAATCGTTTGAAGCAGCTTGAAGATATTACCAACAGCTTCAAGGGTGTCGAGAAGTCATTTGCGATACAGGCCGGACGCGAAGTACGTGTCATGGTCATTCCGGATCAGGTCAATGATTCGGAAATGGTACTGTTGTCGAGAGATATTGCCAAGGAGATTGAAGCTCAGCTTGAATATCCCGGCCAGATCAAGGTCAGTGTTATTCGTGAGAGCAGAGCGGTTGATTACGCAAAATAACATTTTCGGGCGGAAGAGTGAGAAATCATTCTTCCGCTCTTTTTGCTTTCAGCTTCTGAAAAAAGACAGAGAAGGATTGTATTTAAAAAAAACAATCCGGGACTTCTGCTCAAGATATAGTGGGAATCATTTTATGGAAACCTATATATTGGGAAAGGTCGATTTTTCCTGTAAATAAGCGAAAAATCGGCATATTTTCTGTTTGAATTTATGTAAATCGGAATGTATAATATGCTTACTTTATGAGAAATACAGGGAGATTGTAAGCCTTAAGTGAAGGGTGAATTGCTTTTTAAGAATCATGCCCTTACGCTCTCATTGAGCGCAATCGCATGTATATCCGCGATGTCTTGAGGAGATCATTATGGAAGAAGCAATTCAGAAATTTATAAACTATCTGCATAAAACGAAAAAAGCATCCGTCAATACGGAATTATCTTATCGTAGAGATCTGGATAAACTGTCTGATTATCTGACCGGCACATTTGGGATTGACAGTTGGGGAGCTGTCACGACCACTCATCTGAATGCGTACATGCTTTTGATGGAAGAGCAGAAATATGCGGCTTCTTCCATATCGAGAAGCGTTGCGTCGGTCCGGACGTTTTTCCATTATCTTGAAAAAAGGCATCTGATCGATGAGAATCCTGCCGATGAGCTCAGACCTCCTCGCGTAGAGAAAAAGATGCCCGATGTTCTTACACTGCATGAGGTAGACCTCCTTCTTGCGCAGCCGAATCCCGCAACGGGGAAAGGTATGAGGGACCGAGCGATGATGGAATTGCTCTATGCTACCGGAATACGTGTTTCCGAACTGATCAGCCTGAAAGTTTCAGATGTCAATATGGGAATGAATTATATTATCTGTACGGATCGCACCAAGGAGAGAGTTGTTCCTTTCGGCCATGCGGCAAGGCAGGCTCTGAATGATTATCTTGCCAATGCAAGAAAGACGTTTCCCGGTGCCCAGCAGAGTGATATTCTGTTCATGAACATGTCAGGACGAATGATGAGCAGGCAGGGATTTTGGAAAGTGATCAAGGGATATGCCCGAAGCTCAGGAATCGAAAGGGACATCACACCCCATACGCTTCGTCATAGCTTCGCTACGCATATGATCGAGAACGGAGCGGATCTCAAAGCCGTTCAGGAGATGCTCGGACATTCCGATATATCCACTACTCAGATTTATCTGAACATGAACATCGGAAAAATGCGGGATGTCTATGAGAGAGCTCATCCGAGAAGCTGAGTGACGGATTATTTCAGATGGATCATTTGATGATTGTATTGAAAATATATGAAAGACCTGCGCCGATCGTGGCAGGTCTTTTTCTTGTACTATTTATTATTGAATAAGTAGGCTATAAGGACGGAGAAGTTTATGAGAACAGAGATTTATGTGGATAACGCAGCCACCACAAAGATGCTTCCGGAAGTCATTGAGACTATGATTCCTTATTTCTCGGAAAATTACGGGAATCCCTCATCTGTATATGAAATCGGAGCCAGGAGCCGGGAAGCTGTTATGGATGCAAGGGAAAAAGCAGGTGCCGTGATAGGAGCGAAACCGGAAGAAATCTATTTTACGTCCGGCGGAACAGAGTCCGATAACTGGGTGCTCACAGCTGTGTACGATTATTACGGTGGAAAAAAGAATCATATAATCACTTCGAAGATAGAACATCATGCGATCCTTCGAACATGTGAATATCTGGAAAGAGTGCGCGGCGCGGATGTCACGTACCTGCCTGTAGGCAGGGATGGGAGAGTAGATCCGGATGATGTACTTCATGCAATCCGGCCGGAGACCTGCCTGATTTCCGTTATGACTGCAAATAATGAGATCGGTACGATTCAGCCGGTGCGTGAGATTGGCTTGATCGCAAAGTCGAAAGGAGTCTGGTTCCATACAGATGCGGTTCAGGCTTACGGTCATATTCCGATCGATGTAGAAGAAGATCATATTGATTTTCTGAGCATCTCGGCGCATAAGCTCGGAGGTCCCAAAGGAATCGGCGCCCTTTATATTCGGAGGGGAATAAAAATCGGCAGTTTTATGAGAGGGGGAGCCCAGGAAAGGAACAGAAGGGCCGGGACTGAGAATGTCCCCGGAATAGCAGGTTTCGGAAAAGCTGCCGAAATCGCGCAAAGGGATATGGCAGAACGAGCGGATCACGAGCGTATGCTGAGAGATCATCTTCTGAAGAAACTAAGGGCGGAAATTCCTCTTCTCAGCGTTAACGGAAGTATGGAACACAGACTGCCCGGTAATCTGAATGTGTGTGTGCCGTATGCGGAAACGGAAATGATGGTGATCAATCTGGATCTTGCCGGAATAGCCGCATCCGGTGGATCTGCCTGTGCTTCCGGATCTCTGGATCCTTCTCATGTACTTCTGGCCATCGGTCTTTCTTACGAACGGGCACAGAATTCTGTCCGGTTCACGATTTCTCATGAAAACACAATAGAGGAGATGGACCGTGTAGCGGAAGCATTTGCAAAAATAGTCGAACGTTTGAGGAAAATGTCTCCGGGATATGCAAAAACAGTAAAAGGAAAAGAAAATTTATGAAAACAGTTGTAGTTGGAATGTCCGGCGGAGTAGACAGCTCCGTATGTGCGTATCTACTCAAAGAACAGGGATATAATGTCATAGGAGTCACCATGCAGATCTGGCAGGATGAGGATGCGTGCTCTCTTGAACAGAATGGTGGATGCTGCGGCACGAGTGCGGTGTCAGATGCCCGCCGTGTAGCCACGGAGCTGAAAATACCCTACTATGTCATGAATTTTCGTGATGTCTTCCGCGAGAAAGTCATCGACTATTTCATACGGGAATATCGTTCCGGACGTACTCCGAATCCGTGCATAGCGTGCAACCGGTATGTGAAATGGGAGAGTCTGCTTGAAAAAAGCATGGCCATCGGAGCGGATTATATAGCCACAGGACATTATGCGACAGTCGTGCGGCTTGAAAACGGCCGTTTTGCTCTAAGGACCGCGAAGAGCGAAGCGGGACGGTCGAAAGATCAGACTTACGCGCTTTATAATCTTACGCAGAATCAGCTTTCCAGAACGATTATGCCCTGCGGGCAGTACACGAAAGACGAGATCCGTGAGATCGCTGACCGGGCAGGCCTTCCGGTCGCCCATAAGCCCGACAGTGAGGAGATATGCTTTGTTCCGGATAAAGACTATGCCGGCTTCATTGAACGGGATACGGGCATCCGTGACGAACCGGGCAGCTATGTTGATGAGGCCGGAAACATATTGGGAAAGCATAAGGGTATTACACATTATACGATCGGACAGCGCAAAAGACTGGGAATTGCTCTGGGCAGACCGGTCTTTGTGAAAGAGATCAGACCGGCATCTAATGAGGTGGTCCTTTCTGATAACGCCGCTCTTTTCTCACGGGAACTATATGCAGAGGATCTGAATTTTATGAGCGTTCCCGATATAACCGGCAGGGAGAGCGTGACGGCCAAGATCCGCTATAATCACGGAGGCGCTCCGGCTGTGGTGGAAAAGGTCGCGCCTGACAGGGTCCGCATAGAGTTCGAGGAACCGCAGAGAGCGATCACGCCGGGACAGTCTGTCGTATTATACCGGGACGGCGTCGTGCTCGGAGGGGGAACGATCATCTGATACGAGATGAAAAACCATTTATAAGGCAGCATATGATGATAGTGACTATATCTTGTACGGAGAACATGAACCTGCTTATGCATTCTATGTGGAAACCCCTGAAAAATCCTCAAGAAATTGACGAATTGGAGTAAAAAACTTTAAATACTCCTTGTATTTTTGGGCAAATTTGAGTACAATAATCCTAGGTTTTAAACCTTAGGTAATGTAAAAATTTAATTTACAGGAGGATTCACGATTATGGCAGTAAGAGTTGCAATTAATGGTTTTGGTCGTATTGGCCGTCTGGCTTTCCGTCAGATGTACACAGCAGAGGGTTTTGAGATCGTAGCTATCAACGACCTTACATCCCCGGCTATGCTTGCACACCTGCTTAAATATGACTCCACACAGGGCAAGTTCGAGCTCGCTGACAAGGTTGAGAGCACAGACAACTCTATCATCGTTGATGGACATGAGATCACAATCTATGCTGAGAAGAACGCTGCTGACCTTCCGTGGGGCAAGCTGGATGTTGACGTAGTTCTTGAGTGCACAGGCTTCTATACAAGCAAAGCTAAAGCTCAGGCTCATATCGATGCTGGCGCTAAGTATGTTGTTATCTCCGCTCCGGCAGGCAACGATCTGAAGACTATCGTTTACAATGTAAACCATAGCATCCTTACAAAAGATGATCATATCATCTCTGCAGCATCCTGCACAACAAACTGCCTCGCACCGATGGCTAAGGCTCTTAATGACCTTGCTCCGATCAAGTCCGGTATCATGTGCACAATCCATGCATACACAGGCGATCAGATGACTCTTGACGGCCCGCAGAGAAAAGGCGATCTGAGAAGATCCCGCGCTGCAGCTGTTAATATCGTTCCGAACAGCACAGGTGCTGCTAAGGCTATCGGCCTTGTTATCCCGGAACTGAACGGCAAGCTCATCGGCGCTGCTC